>CAYFWD010000013.1:0-31660 GCA_964346795.1 uncultured Bacteroidaceae bacterium | reverse complement strand
AAATTACAGAAAATTAGAATCAAATTCTACGGAAATAGAATCAAGAGATAGAAAAATAGAATCAAGTTCTATTAAAGAAGTTTTACTTTGTTGCTTCTTTTATTTTTATAAGCTTAGCTAAAAGGTTTTCAACGCAGTCTAATTGAAGCATATTTGCTCCATCGCTCTTTGCTTGTTTTGGGTTGGGGTGTGTTTCCATAAATATTCCATCTACTCCTACCGCTATTGCTGCCTTTGCTATTGTTTCTATCATTTCTGGAACTCCTGAGGTTACTCCTGAGGCTTGATTGGGTTGTTGGAGTGAGTGGGTAATATCCATAATAACCGGAACATTGTTCTTTTGCATAATTGGTATGGAACGATAATCAACGATTAAGTCTTGATAGCCAAACATTGTTCCCCTTTCGGTTAGCATTATTTGAGTGTTTTCTGCTCTTCTTAGTTTTTCTACGACAAACTTCATTGCTTCGGCTGACAGGAACTGACCTTTCTTAACGTTTACTATCTTGCCTGTTTGTGCTGCTGCCAAAAGAAGGTCGGTTTGACGACAAAGGAAGGCTGGTATTTGAAGTATATCAACATATTTTGCTGCTATCTCTGCTTCTTCTTTGGAGTGAATATCGGTTATGACTGGTATATTTAGTTTTTCTTTTACCTTTTTCAGTATTTCCAATCCTTCAATATCGCCAATTCCCGAAAAGGAATCTATGCTTGAACGATTTGCCTTGCGATAGGAAGCCTTAAAGATAAATGGTATATTTAGTTTTGTTGTTATTTGAAGGAGTTTTTCGGCTATTTCAAATGGCATTTCCTTGTTTTCAATAACGCATGGTCCTGCTATAAGGAAAAATTTATTCTTTTCTGTGCTTAGTTTTTGATATAAATCCATAGTACTAACTTATTTTTGTTAATAAGTCTTTTTCAAAACTCATTTCTATTTTTGCAAAATTAATACTTTTGTAGTCATAATGGCAACAAAAGATAATAAAAAACACAAAGCGTACTCGCATAAGATTAAGCTTTCTTCGGCTGACCAAAAGCTTTTGCTTCGCTATTGTGCTATAAATAAAGTCGGGCAGACTATTGCAATTAAGCGTATTTTAAGAACTTATTTGCAAGATAATCTGCCCGAAATTCCTACTGAGGCGGAAAACCAATTAGGTCTTTTTGACCCTTTTCAGATGAATATTTTTGACAGGTAGTTTAGAAACTTAGTGGTATTGATAGACCAAAGCGTTGTTTGAACTGCCAATCGGAATTAAAGTCATTATTATATACTATTTGTACATTGAAGAAAGTTGAAAGATATTTGTTTACCTTCATTGTTACAAATGTTTCAAAGTTCACGTCAGTATTCCTATAAAACACTGATTCTTTTTGGTAATCACTGAAAAACTCCAACTTTGACAATAAATGTATGTTTTTATACACTTCTTTTTCAAAGAATATTTTCACATAAGAACCAAATGCAAAATAAGCATGATTACCTTCTTTTATTCCAAAAGCATTATTTGGTGTTATTAAATCATCATTAAGTACAAAGGTTGTTCTTCCTGTTATTGGTGAAATCAAAACAGATAAATAAGGTTTTGGCTTGTATTCCATACCTATTGAAGTTATAAGATTTGCAGGAGAAAGGAAAGAGGATACTAATATTGTATCTTTTTTGAAACCATCATCAAACTGTGAACGGAAGTTAACAAGGGCAGAATAGTTCCATTCCTTAAATGCTTTATAACCGAAGATTGAGTTAAGCTCTATCTTATCTTCATTCTTTCTAAACTTATTACCTGCATCATAAATACCTTTTCCATTATCATCTTGACGCATCTTTCCATAGCTAAGTTCAACTGAATTATCCCATTTTATCTTATTCTTACTATAGTTGTAAAAACCTTTGAAGAATGCAGAGAAGGCAAAGTTTCCAACTCCTCCTTGCTCCCAGTTTTCAAACATGGTTTGTTCTGCATTAAAAGTTAAATTGTTTTTTATTGTCCATGATTTTGGTTTTGCTGTAGTATCGCTAATGATTTTTGCTGCCTTTTGAGCTGCGTCATTGGCAGCAGTAACAGCGTCTTTCTTTATGTCTTCTTGTGAAAAAGAAAGAATAGATACACATAAGGTGAATCCAATAAATAGAATTAATTTTTTCATTTTTTATGTTTATTAGTTATTATTTAATGTTTAATTTAATGCTCTGTAAAGAAATTTATTAAGGTCTTTTGCTGACTCATAAGCTTTATAGACATAATCTAAGAAATCTTTATCCATTGCTTTTTCTATTGAGAAATAGAAATAAGGACAATATTCTTTATTTCTTAATAAATCTATATCCGGCCAATCCTTAGGGAAACCCTTTGGAGAAGTCTTTAGCCTGTCTTCTGAATCTATGGTATTATAAAACTTTAAAAAGTTTTTTTGATTTATTATTGATTTAAACTCATCAACATTATAAAGTATCTCCTCTCTAATCTTCTTTAAGGATAAAGAATCAGGTGCATGAACTCCTGCAGCAATCATTCCTGAGGCTTCTTCCAAATGCAAATAATAGCAAGGAAGCCCTCCTCCCAATCTTCTATTGCCATAAAATAATGCTGAAGAAATATAAGTTTTATATGGAGATTTGTCTAAAGAAAATCTAATATCTCTATTTTGTCTATACATTGTATCTTTACCTTCGTAAAGACCAATATTCTTATCAAACTGCCTAACCATAGGGATAAGTAAATTGGCAAAATCCTCCATTTCCTTCCTTGCAGAATCAACTCTTGGCTTATTGAGCAAATACCAATCCCTGTTATTATTTAATCTAATATCCCTTAAGAGTTCAAAGAACTCCTTAGAAAAACATGTCTTCATTTATTTTACCTAATTATTCTTAACTAATAAGTATGTTTCCAAACCTATACAAAGAGAGAGCAAAATTAGTAAAAATATTGATACTCTTTTATCATTGTCTGCTTTTTTGAAATAAGAACCTAGGAATTGTTTTTTTGTTTCCAAAATACTATAAGAGCTTAGTGCATTCTTTTTAAGTTCTGAAGAAATAAGTTTAGGTTCTAAGAAACTAAGCTCCGATTCTTTTCTGCTAAAGTTTAGAGATATACCGCCAAAGACTTCTCCCTGCTCTACAATATTATAATTACCTGCCTTATTGGTTTGATTATGTATTACCAAACTTCTCATTCTTTCATTCTTTTTATATTCTGGAATAAAGGAAAGAGTTTTATCTGCCAATACTATTTCAGGAACGTTAAGTCTGTTATTATCTTTTAATTTTGAAATATCTATTTGAATATTGTCTTCCATAAAGTAGTATGGTAAAGGAAGAGCTTGACTAAAGAGTGCCATATTCCAAAGAGTTGGGACAAAAAGAGATTGCTTTACAAAGTCGGTGTTATCTTCCTTAAGGTTGGTTGCAAAAACATAAGCTTTGCTATTATCCTTTTGACTTACCAACAGGAAATCCTCTTGACTTTGAAACTTCATTATGCTTTCTCGTGAAGTTTGAGTGGAAGACGATAATTTATAGTATTGTTTTACAGATGGCATTTCAATATTATCAACTATATGACTAAAAACACCCTTAAACAATCTATCATCTTGATTTATTATTGAAACCTTGTTTTCTTTCTGCACAAGTTCAGAAAAATAAGGAATACCAAGGGTTTGCATTGCATATTGAGAGGATTGAAGATTCATAGTCATAGAAGGAATTATCAGCAAATCTCCGTCTTGCTCTCTAAATCTTTTTATTTCGGAAGTTAAGCCAGAAGAAAACTCTGTCAGTTCATTGAGAATAATTAATGAATAGTTATTTAACTGATTAAAATCTATGTTTTTTTCATTCATATCCTTAATACCTATTTCATTATTATTGGAAAACAAACGAGAGATATAAGGATTTGGATTATTGGAATTAATAGAAAGGACTTCTATCTTAGGATTTGTTTGAAGAGTAAAATAGAAATCATCATCAAATGTTATAGGGTTATCTATTATTGTAACCTTTCCGTGCTGTATGCCATGCTCTTGAAGAGTGAAGTTTAACTTAACATTTTCTACTTGGTTTTTATCAATGTCAATACTTGAAACTGCTACCTGCTTTGAATTGAGGAAAAGTTTGACGGCAACCTTATCTGCTTTTTTCTCTGATTTGTTTACAACACGAACATTAAGAGTAATATTTTGCCCTACCTGAAATATTGGGTCTAAAAAAGATATTGAATCAACATATATATTATCTATATTATTTGCATAAAGAGGGACCATTAAAGATTTGATAGTACTATCTTTTGGAAAATTAGCAACATCGAAACTTGTGGCTTGAAAGTCTGAAATAAAAAACAGTCTTTTGTTATGACCATGTTTTGTATTTAATAAATCATAAGAACGCTCTATTAACTTAGAGTAATTGTTCGAACTCGGAGTTATTTCCACTTGATTCAAAAGCTCAACAAACTTATCTTTATTTACAAACTGCTGATGTCTTCCCTCCATATCCATTGTTAAGAGAAGGAACATATCATTTGCATTATATTGTTCAACAATATCTTTTGCATTTTGTTTTGCCTCGTCTAATAGCCTGCCTTGCCTACCTTGATTTTGCATTGAAAAACTATTGTCCAAACAAATAACAACAGCATTAAGTCCTCTTTCTACAAGTTTCTCTTCCTTAGAAGGGAAATAAGGCTGAGCAAAAAGCAATACCAATGCTATTATTGCTAATATTCGAGTAAAAAGTAATATTCTGTTTCTAATCTTATTTTGTTTCTTTGTACTTATATCTATTTCTTTTAGAAACTTCACATTAGAAAAGTAAACCTTCTTAAAACGCCTGAAATTAAAAAGATGAATGATTATTGGAATAAATATTGCCAATAAACCAAAAAGAAAATATGGATTAATAAATTGCATTTATTCTAAGATTATTAAAATAATGAATACTCTACCTCTTCCAACCTTCTTGAACAAATATTATAATAATCTTCGTCCAATTCATAACCTATGAAGTTTCTTTTTAATTTTTTTGCTGCAACACCAGTGCTACCACTACCACAGAAAGGGTCTAATATTGTTTGTCCTTCAAAACTAACCAAGCTAACTAAATGATTCATTAACTCAACAGGTTTAATAGTTGGGTGATTATTATATGATTCGGCTTTTTGACGAACCTTAGGAATTAAGAAAAACTTATCATAACCATCCTTAAACTCTTCTGTGCGAATAATATTTGAAGGCACTCTTCCCTTTTCATGAGGATTATGACCAACTTTAACATCGTCATCACCATAAGGAATTCGTGTTTCTTCAATATTTAATACTCCTACTCCATGTTTTATTACATTTTGAGCTACATTCAAAGAGCCTTCAATAGGTTTTTGTACTAATATAATAGGCTCATAAGCAGGTTTCAATCCTAATCCACTTCCCTTATATATCTTACCTAATTCTGATGATGGAATTTTTCTAAACTTATCTTTTTCACAATAATAATTTTCTATAACCTTTTTTCTATAACCTTGTACGTAATTATATCTACCTATTATCTCACTATCAACACCCAATTCTTTGTCAATATCTAATGCTATATCTCTACTCTTGGGCATTCCGTTTAAATATGACCAAAATAATACATCTTTAATAATAAAACCACTGTCTTCCAAATTAACCATTAAACGATGCATTAATCTTATAGATGAAAAAACTAAAGCAAATGCACCATGTTTTAATACCCTCAAAGAATCTTCCCATATTTGTTTATCTGGCAAATCTTTATCCCAATAATGATTTTGATAGGATATTCCATAAGGAGGGTCTGTAACAATTGAATCTATATAACAATCATCAATATCTGTTAAACCAAAACATGTTTTATTATATATCACGCAACTCATAGATATCTTCCTTTCTTAAATATTTTATAAAATCTCTTTTGTAATTAATAAGTAATGAATATACAAACTCTTTACTTTTATTAGGAGGACAAATTACTTTAAACTTGAAATCTTTTATTAGTTTTTGAATAGATACCGATTGAGTAGAACGACTTCCCTCTTTTCTATTTACAACTAATCTCAATAATAATTCTCCCAATTTTTCATTTTGTCCATAAACCATAAACTGTAAATCACTTGCTCCTTTCCAAACTCCAATAACAGTATATAATCTTTTATCGGAAAAAGCTTTAGCCTTTTCTTCATTTGTATCATTCCAAGTTCCTCCCCATGACTTTGACGAAACTGAACATTGTTTTACTTCCAAATACTCATCTTTTTTCTCTTTTTTTGCATCAAAACCATGTTTATCCATATTAATAAGACCAAAGCCAAGATAATTTGCAATTATAGTATCTCTAATCCCATTAATAGTAGTATCTGTGTCGTATATTTCAAATTTCTCCTGAAATTTAGACAGTTCTTCTAATGCAGCAAAACCAAGAGTTCTAAATTCTGCTCCCATTTTTTGATAATTACCTTTCTCAAAAATAGTCATAAAGTCAATAAATTATATATTGAGCAAAAATAATACTTATTTTTCATAATAATGCTTATTAGTACAAAAAAAATATATACCTTTGCGAAGTATTAATCATTAATCTTAATTATTATGGAAGATGTTATTATTGAAAAAGAGATTACTCAAGAATCAAAAGATTTAGTAATCAACCAAGAAATGCAGAATCATCTTATGATTTATGCTAAATGGGGAAAGTTTTTTGGAGTGCTTGCTTATGTAGGAGCGGTGCTTATGATTGGTTTTGCAGTCTTATATTTATTTATACCTTTTGACTTAAACGGAGTTCCTTTGGTAATGTTGATAAGATTTTTCTATTCTAGTATTTTAGTAGCTTGCTCCATTTTGTACTTTATTGGCGGAAGGCTAATGATTCAATCGGCTAATTCAACTAAAATTGGCATTATTCAAAACAATCAAACAGAAATAGAAAAAGGCACAAAAAAACTTGCATCTCTAATGAGCTTTATGGGAATTGTTACCATAGTTGGAATATGCATTTATTTTATATTCATGACCTTGTGGATAACCTTAGGTTATCGTCTTATAAACCAAATATTTTAATCATTAAACAACATATTTAATATGAAAAGAAATCTATTATTAATTAGTAATTCTACTAATCCTCAAGAAGAATATCTTGGATGGTGTCAAGATATGATTAAAGACTTTTGTCAAAGACATAAAGTTAAAGATGTTTTATTTATTCCTTATGCTGGAGTATCGTCAGGTTATGATGCTTATGAGGCAAAGGTAAAGAAAGTTTTTAAGGGTTTAGGACTAAAACTTTATAGTATCCATAAAGAAAAAGACCCTGTTGAAGCAGTTAAAAAGGCTAAATGTATTGCTGTTGGTGGAGGAAATACCTTCCATTTAGTTCATGAACTTTATGAAAACAAGGTAATGAAAGAAATTGCTGCCAGAGCTAAAAAAGGTATGCCTTATATGGGTTGGAGTGCAGGAAGCAATGTCGCTGGACCAACACTAAAAACAACTAACGACATGCCTATTATTGAGCCAAAAAGCTTTAAATGTATGAACTTAGTTCCTTTCCAAATCAACCCTCACTACACTGATTTCTTTGACCCAAAACATGGAGGAGAAACAAGAGATGATAGATTAGCTGAATTTATTAAATTAGAACCTAAGGTTTGGGTTGCTGGAATAAGAGAAGCTACTGCCCTTTCTTTAGAAAAAGGAAACCTTAAACTTATTGGAAGAGATAATAAGATGAAGGTATTCCGTGGAGATAAAGAAACAAAAGAATACACTTTAAAAGATGATATTAACTTCTTAATGAAGTAAATTTCTAAAACCTTATTAATCTGAAAGAGATTGAAGTTTTAAATAATGGAGGAGTAATCCTTTACCCCACCGATACTATTTGGGGGTTGGGATGTGATGCTACTAATAAGGAAGCTGTTGAAAAGATTATTTCTATAAAAGGAAGAGAAGCGAATAAGAGCCTGATAATCTTAGTTAGTGATATTAAGATGCTGGAAAACTATGTTGAGTTTATTCCAAAGCAAGCCTTAAACTTAATTAATAATACCAAAACTCCTCTAACCATTATTTATCCTAAATCAAAACACCTTCCATCTATTCTTTCTCAAGATGGAACAATTGCGATAAGAATCCCAAAACATGATTATTGCCAAAAGCTTATTCAATGTTTTGGGAAACCTATTGTCAGCACCTCAGCAAATATCTCCAATCAACCTTCTCCAAAAAGTTTTAAAGAAATAAGCGAAGAGATTAAAAACAAGGTTGATTTTATTGCAGAAATAGAGCAAGAAAAAGAAAACTCTACTCCCTCCTGCATTTATAAGATAACTATTAATAATGACATAATTAAAATTAGGTAGAAAAAACGAGACAGTCTTTTATAATTAAAAAGCAATGGGGGAAAAAATATTATATATTGGAATCTTTATAAGCTCTATTTTTCTAATACCTAATAAACATTTAGGTCAAAATTCCTTTAAAGCAAAGTTATTTTGGGAAAAGAATATAATACAAAAGCTTAATTCAAAATCACACATATCAATAAAAATAAAATCAATAATAAAAGACGATATAAAAAATACAGATAACTATAAAATAGTATCAAGTGATGATTATATAGTTTATTATGGAGAAAACAAATATTATTATTTTACTGACAGCCTTGTTTGTATGGTAGACTTAACTACTAATGAACTTTTTAAGGATAAGGTAAATGGATATTTTGGTTCTGCTTTTTATGGGCAAATGATTTTAAAAAACATTGAGTTTTTTGACTTTTATTTCTTTCCAAAAGAAATTAATTACAAATTTAAATCAATAAAAGATACCATCATTAATTCCATTAACTATAAAATATTGAAACGTAATAAAAATAATACTTATCTTTATAATAAAAAAACTCAAAAATACGATATTCCAAACTTTTATACCATTGATTATTATTTTAATCAAGAAAAGGAACTAATAGATTATATTTACGTTATCCCTATGAATATTGAAGGGAACAAAGCTGTTTTTAATAAGATTGAGTATTTCCTTGACATTTCGTTTGAAAATAAAGATAGAGAAATAAATAATATATTTGACTTAAATAAAACAGAGTATCAAAATTTTTCATTTCATAATGATAACTTTTTACCTTATTCTTGGACTTGGTCAAATAAAAAAGAAGAAAAATTGACAGATAGTATATTAAATTTTCCTATCATATCTGTGAATGATGATACTATAAGTATTGCAATGGAAAAGGGCTGGTTACTATTAGATTTTTGGTTTTTTGGTTGTAGAAGTTGCAGGGATTGGCTCACCAAACTAAATAAAGAGAAAGACTCATTAGGTTATAGAATCTTAGAAAAAAATGAAATAAAAATTCTTTCAATCAATGCAATTACAAATAATACTGCAAAAATATTAGAAGAAGGAGACAAACTTTCAGCAAAAGACTTATTATATCATACAAAAGGTCTTGGTAATCTAATAGACATATCTAAAATGCCTAAATACTATTTAATTTCTCCTGATAAAAAAATAATTTATGTTTCTAATAATATAGGTGATTATAGCGAATTGTTAGAGCAAAAGAAGAAATATGAGACCAAACTAAAACATTAAAAAATATAAGACCTTTTATGAATGTATTAAAGAAAGTATTTTTATTCTATTACGAAGGGTTTCGTTCTATGACTTTGGGAAAGACTCTTTGGATTATTATACTTATAAAATTATTTATTATGTTCGCTATATTGAAAGTGTTTTTCTTTCCTAACTTCCTTTCTTCAAAAGGAGATACTAAGGCAGAAAAAGCTGATTACATTGCAACTGAAATGGAAAAACGAAAAAATTAATAATAACTAAACACTATTTTTATGGAAGAATTGGTACTATGGTCAAGAGCCCAGTTTGCACTTACTGCAATCTATCATTGGCTCTTTGTTCCTTTGACCTTAGGTCTTGGAATAATTATTGGGGTAATGGAAACAATCTATTACCGCACAAAAAACGAAGAGTGGAAAACAATAACAAAGTTTTGGATGAGACTCTTTGGGATTAACTTCGCTGTTGGAGTTGCAACAGGACTTATACTTGAATTTCAATTTGGAACTAACTGGTCAAACTATTCATGGTTTGTAGGAGATATATTTGGTGCTCCTCTTGCTATTGAAGGCATTGTTGCTTTCTTTATGGAGGCAACATTTATTGCAATTATGTTCTTTGGCTGGAATAAGGTTAGCAGAGGAGTTCACTTGGCTTCAACATGGCTTACTGTTGCAGGAGCATCTATTTCTGCTTTATGGATATTAGTCGCTAATGCTTGGATGCAGTTTCCTACTGGAATGACTTTTAATCCTGATACTGTTAGAAATGAAATGACAGACTTTTGGGCTGTTGCCCTCTCCCCTATTGCTATAAATAAGTTCTTCCATACCGTTACATCTTGCTGGGTAGTTGGCTCTGCTGCCTGTATTGGTGTTAGTGCTTGGTTCTTATTAAAGAAACGCCATATTGATTTTGCTAAAAAAAGCATAAATATTGCTCTTCCTGTTGGCTTGGTTGGTATTCTTCTAACAATTTTTACTGGTGATGGCTCTGCCTATCAAGTGGCACAAAAGCAACCTATGAAACTTGCTGCAATGGAAGGCTTATACAAAGGTCAAACAAAAGCTCCTTTAGTTGCCTTTGGGATATTGAAACCTCACGAAAAAGCAATGCAAGAAAAGGAAAATCCTTCTTATCTAAACATTGAAATTCCTTATGCTCTTTCTCTATTAGGCTATAGAGATGCTAATGCTTATGTTCCTGGCATCACTGACCTTTTGGAAGGAGGCTATCCAACACAAGATGGCTCTGTTCCTATTTCGGCAAAAGAAAAGATGGAAAGTGGCAGAAAAGCAATTCAGGCATTAGCCGATTATAAGAAAGCTAAAAAGACTGGCAATGAATTTGAAAGTCAAAAGCAATTAAAGATATTAGAAGATAACTACGCCAACTTTGGTTATGGATTTATTAAAGACGAATCAGAACTTATTCCTAATGTTGCAATAACCTATTATGCTTTTAGGTTTATGGTAATATTTGGCTCTTTCTTTATTATTATGTTTGGTCTTATTGCATATTTCATCAAGAAAAAGAAACCATACGAAAACTATAAATGGTTCTTATGGCTATGTGTTTTATGTATTCCTCTTGCCTATATGGTATCTCATAGCGGTTGGGTTGTTGCTGAAATGGGACGTCAGCCTTGGGTTATTCAAGACCTTATGCCTACAGGAGCTGCCATTTCGGCTGTTAGCACTGGCTCTGTTGCAACTACATTTATTATATTCTGTGTTTTGTTTACCGTTCTACTTATTGCAGAACTAAGCATTATGTTCAAACAAATTAAAAAAGGATTTTAATACTTAAAGCATTATGGATTACAATTTTTTAATACAATACTGGTGGTTTATCATTTCTCTTTTGGGAGCATTATTAGTTTTTCTTCTATTTGTTCAAGGAGGGCAGACACTTATTCCACAATTGGGGAAAACAGAAATAGAAAAAACCATGTTAGTAAACTCAATAGGCAGGAAATGGGAGTTTACATTCACAACATTAGTAACCTTTGGTGGTGCTTTCTTTGCAGCCTTCCCTCTCTTCTACTCTACTTCTTTTGGAGGAGCTTATTGGGTTTGGATGATAATTCTATTTTGTTTTATCGTTCAAGCAGTAAGCTTTGAGTTTAGGAAGAAAGAAAACAACTTCTTAGGAGAAAAAACCTATAATACTTTCTTACTTATCAATGGATTTGGTGGAACATTCCTTTTGGGAGTAGCTGTGGGGACATTCTTTACAGGAAGCGAATTTGTTGTAAACAAAGAAAACATAACCAACCCTATAATGCCAATAATATCACAATGGACTAACCCTCTTCATGGATTGGAAGCTTTGGCTAATCCTCGTAATCTCCTTCTTGGCTTGGTTGTATTATTCCTATCCCGAACCTTAGGCTTATTGTATTTTATAAATAATATCAATGACCAACCCCTTCAAGAAAGAGCAAAGAAAACCCTAAGAGTTTGCGGAACATTATTTGTTCTTTTCTTTGTTACCTTCTTAGTAGTTACTTTCCTTTCAGAAGGATTTGCCGTTGATAAAGAAACAGGACTGGTTTCAATGGAGAAATACAAATACTTTAATAACCTAATTGAAATGCCAGTGGTATTAGCAATGTTATTAATAGGTGTTTTATTGGTGCTTTATGGTTTGGCAAGAACAATGTTTTCAAAAACAATATTCAGAAAAGGAATTTGGTTTGCAGGAATTGGAACAGTTATGGCAGTGCTTAGCCTATTTTTGATTGCAGGTTACAATAACACCGCCTACTATCCTTCAACATTTAACCCTCAATCCTCACTAACAATTTACAATTCATCTTCCAGCCTATTTACACTTAAAACAATGTCAATTGTTTCACTAATAATTCCTTTTGTTTTGGCTTACATTTTCTACGCATGGAGAAAAATGGATAAGGTTTCAATAACAAAAGAAGAAATGCAAGAAGACGGACATAAATATTAGGAATTAATCAAGTTCTTTTAATAGATAAAAGCCTTCCATTACTAAAAAAATGGAAGGTTTTTTCTTTGTTTAAGGTTTTAGATATAAATTTTATAGGTAAATAATCATAAAGAAAGCATTACTTACTTATAAGTATATTCAATAATCAAATACACTTATTTATTTAACCACAAATTTATTTATCTTAACTCCTTTCTTGGTATAAGTTTTGGCTATATAGTTTCCTTTTGTGATATTTGAAACATCTATTTTAGCATTAGTTGACTTTATCTCTTTTGTATAAATAATTTGCCCAAGAAGATTTAAGATTTCAATCTTTGTTATTTCAACAGAAGAAGAAACATTTAATTCTTTTTCTGCTGGATTAGGATAAATATTTATCTCAGTATCAGAATTAACTTTTGACAATCCTAAAGTATCTTGAGGATAAGTTAATGTATCAAGAATTGGGAAAAGTGCAAGTGCTAATGGTGGCTGATGCGTATTAGGATCAATTAATATCTCCCATTGAACATTCGTTAAACATTTAGGATATTCTGTTACTGTGCATTTATCTGGCAATAAACCAAAAGTCATAACTTGTGACCAAAAGATAGTTGGAGCGACGGAATTTGCTTCTTGTAATGTCATAACAGTATAAAACTTATTTGCATTAATAAAAATTGAACTGTCAAATAATACTTCTGCATACCGATTCCGAATATTCCAAGTAGGTGTTGATGAAAAGGAAAAAGGGATTGTGTCATATCTTATTTCTGCCAATATGTTATTTAGACTTGAATCTCTTATTTGAAAATAAAATGCATTTTTGGTATCAGGATTTGTAAACCAAGCACCAAGAATAGCAATTCCTTTTATAGAAATTATAGAGTCAGTAAAATAAGGTTGAGCATATGCATATACATTTACTAAAGGGCCAAAATCACATGCATGTACATATGCATCACTTTCTGATACAGGTATTGAAATGCATCCTTGAGTTACAACCTCATTAAACATCCAGCTATTATAATATTGTGGATTTTGTCCCATTGCTGTAAGCGAAAATATCATCGCTATTACTAATAAAATTATATTTTTCATATTATTAATGTTTTAATTGCATATTTTAGTTATACTATTATTTTCTACATTTGCATGTTCATTTTTCCATAAGCAATGACTACCTCCTATTGGTAATACATTTAAGGAATTTGTTGGAGAAAAATTACTATTATATTGAGAATCATTCGACACATTTATATGTTCGGTTATTAAGAAATTACAATTACCTCCGAGCAAATCCCTATTAGCATTCCAAATATTTATATTTTTATTTTCTATATCAATACCAGTAGCTATAAAATTTAAATAATTAGATGAAGATAAGCAATTAAATGGGAATTTCACATTTATTGATGAATAAAAAACATCTGCTACATAAGGATAATAATTATTTGGAGCCATATTTAATGAGTATATTGCATTAAGAAAATTAGAATGTAAAAAGGCATCTTCCAAAATTAGCAAATTATAATTATTTTGGTCTATTCCGTCATACATTATGTCTCTTATTTTTGCTTCTCCAATGTTGTAATTACCGTATGACTGTACTTGATACATGTGAAAATTACTAGCATTTGGTGGCCCAAAAATTGATATTTGATAAACATTTGTCTCTTCATACCCATTAGTATTTTGAACTATAGCCGCAACAGCAATAAATTTATAAAAAAAGGAATCTGCAACTAATGGATATGGTGCTGTTATATTTAAATTACCAGATAATGGATATATGTAGTCTTGAGAATTAGCGATATTAAAATTATACATATCAAATTTTCTAACAATAATTGTATTTCCATTATAAGCCCTGCTTACGATGAAAATATTTTGGAATATACCTTGAGATGGAAAACTAAAATCATTTTTTAATAATAGATCATCAAAAGTTTCAGAAGGGATAGGACTATCATAAATATTATAACCATCTCCATTTGGCAAATAAACTAAAATAGAGCTTCCGTTTGGCTTTAAACCTATTCCGACAATGGTATTAATTGCTTCTCCATTTTCATCAATAACTTCAATTTTATTGATAACGCTTGTACCCTGAATTGAATCCCAATCAAATAAATTATAGTTAAATAAACTATTGATTTTTGTTTGTGCGATAAAACCACAACTTGAATTTACATCCATAATACTACCGCAGAAGTAAATAAAATTACCCAATATTTCAAATTCTTTAACAATATATTGTCCTGGAATTGAAACATGTTTAACAATGTTAGAATTTTTATCTACCAGATAGAAATCAAAATGGGTTTGGTCGGAAGACTGTGAAAGAATAATTGAAGTGTCGGAATTTATCACTTCAATTTGTTGCGTGTTGATGTTTCCTGAATTGCCAATTTCCTTGACAACGCTTTGTGCACCGGGAGTTTGTCCTACTCCCTGAATACTAATTCCACAAAATAATGTTATGGCAAATACTTTAATAAGTAAAAGAACTCTCTTCATAATCTTATAATTTAGGTTAATAATTGTATTGTTTTGTTGCTTGCAAATGTATAAAATATTTTTCCGAAATTCAAGTTTTTCCTCTATTATTTTGATTTCTAGCTTCTGAGACTGTGTTGCAAATATAAGTAGGGAAAGGACAACGTAAGGGTATTAAAATATTTTTTAATACAAAAGAATTTTTTGTTTTTGTGTTGAAAATAAATATTAAAGGGAGTTTAATCTATTCTTTTTGCAATTTCAATCTTTATTTTCTGTAATCGAAATTAGGACTTGCAAATACATCCCAAAGGCTTAAAATAATTATAATTCGTATCTGCTTGCAGAAGGATTTGTTTTTGATAAAGAAACTGGAATTATTTCAATTCAGCCTCTTTTTATTTTTTATGCTCTATTCTATTGCTTATTTATCAATTAAAATTTGATATAAATTTCTTTTTACTTGATATAAGTTAATCAAAGTCTTATTATAATTGATAAAGATCAAGATTAATTTTTACATCCTGCCACCTTGCACACTACATCCTGCCACCTTACACTATGTATCCTGCCACCTTACTTATAGTATGGTGCCACCTTACTGAATTTATTCTTGATTTAAATAAGTTTTTTCTTGATATAAAAAGTTTTATATCTTATTTCCGTAAAAATTAACAGGATTAAAATTTACACAACAAGCCATTGCAAGCTTATTAATTCAAAAAGTGTTTAAGAAAAAGTGTTTAGAATATTGCAATAAATAGTTCCTTAAAGAAGAAGAAACCTAAAACAACGGCAACAATTAGTTTCATTATTGTTCCAACAAGAAAACCGATAAAAGAGCCAAATCCTGCTCTTAGAGCAAGAGAAAATTCCTTTCCAGAGATTAACTCACCAATAACTGCTCCAACAAATGGTCCCAAAATTACTCCCCATGGAGAAAGAAACATTCCTAAAAACAAACCAATACCACTACCCCACGAGCCTGCTTTGCTTCCTCCAAATTTTTTAGTCCCCCAAATTGGCACAAAGTAATCTAATATCTGAACAATAATAACAACTATCGCCCAACCAATTAGAAAAGCTAATGAATAATCAACCTTTGAAGTGAAATGCAAAAGAAGTATACCCAAATAACTTATAGGCAAGCCAGGTAATATTGGTAAAACACAACCAAGAAAGCCCACTATTATACAAATTGCACCAATTACATAGAATATAATATCTAATGTCATAATCTATGTATTAGTTCTTTTATATTAATTGTTGTTGAGCATTTGAAATGTCCTTTTGGGCATTCTTTATGTCCATGTAATCCACATGGACGGCAAGGAAGGTGTTCTTTTGTCTGAACTATTTTGGAGTTGGTGCTTAGTGGTGTAAAGCCAAAAGAGGGAATAGTAGAACAAAAGATAGATGTTATGGGGGCATTAACCGATGAACAAAAGTGCATTGGTGCGGAATCGTTAGTAAAGTTCATCTTTGCATTATCCATTAGAGATACTGATTCAAGAAAGCTAAGTTTACCTGCCAGATTATGACAGAGCGGATGTGTTACTTCCTTTTTTATTTTATTGCAAAGCTCTATGTCGGACTTTGCTCCAAGTAGATAAACATTATTGTCTTTAGAGATATTATTTATAAGTTCTATCCAGCCTTCTGTGTGAAACTGCTTGGTAAACCAAAGGGAAGAAGGACTGATTGTATAATAGGGCTTCTCCTTATATTGCTTTACTTTTTCAATAGAGTGTGGTGTTGGATATAGTCTTGGCGGCAATACCTCCGATTCATCGTCCAAACATATCTCTGAAATAAGGTTGAAGTTTCTTTCTATCTCGTGGATATGTTTATGTTTGCTTATTATGTGTTCTACTCTTCTATCAAAGAAAAATGACAAAGGGTTCTTTTGAAATCCTATCTTTTGATGGGCTTCTGAAAAAGCTGTTATAAGTCCTGAGGAAAAGAAACGATTAATATTTATAAGTATTTCGTAGTCTGACTTACGAATGTTTTTAATAAGATTAATTAGATTTCGGTATTTGTTTTCTTTTTTATTCCAAACCCAAACCTTTCCTATAAAAGGATGGTGTTCAAAAAGCGTTTCATTGCCTTTTTTAACAAGTATATCTATCTTTTCTTGAGGGTAGTTATAGTGTATTTCTTCCAACAAAGAGGTTGCAAGAACTACATCACCAATGGAAGCTGTTTGAATTACGAGGAATTTTTTCATTTTACAAAGGTATAGAAAAACTCTATAATAAGAGTTAAAAAACAAAAAAAGACCAAGAAAAAATCTCTTGGTCTTTATTATTAATTTTCTATTTCTAACATTTATTCTACTATGTAGTTCCAATTATGTTTGTCTTCCACTTTTCCTTGTTGTATTCCTGTAAGCATATCATATAATTTCTTACAAACAGGTCCTGCTTCTGTACCATAATCATAAATCTTTCCAGTTCCTCTGTCTTCAATCTTGCCTATTGGAGATATTACTGCAGCTGTTCCACATGCAGCAACTTCTTCAAAGGTTGAAAGCTCTTCAACAGGAACAGGTCTTTGTTCTACCTTCATTCCCAAGTCTGCTGCCAATTGACGTAAAGACATATTGGTTATTGAAGGAAGAATTGAGGAAGATTGAGGAGTTATGTAAGTGTTATTCTTTATACCAAAGAAGTTTGCTGCTCCTGCTTCGTCAATATATTTCTTTTCTTTTGCATCTAAGTAAATACAGTTAGAGAAGCCTTCTTTTGCTGCTCTTTGTCCTGAATACAATGATGCTGCATAGTTACCACCTATCTTATATGTTCCTGTTCCAAGCGGTGCTGCACGGTCAAAATCTTCTACTATTTGGAAGTTAACAGGCTTAAATCCTTCTTTGAAGTAAGGTCCAACAGGTCCAACAAATACAAGGAATAAGTATTCTTTTGCTGGTTTAACTCCTACTTCTGCTCCTGTACCTATTAAAAGTGGGCGAAGATATAAAGATGCTCCTGTACCTGCTGGTGGAACAAATCTTTCGTTTTTCTTAACAACTTCAGCACATGCCTTAACAAATAACTCTTCAGGAACTGGTGCCATCATAATTCCTTCTGCTGTACGATACATACGTTTAGCATTTTCGTAAGGACGGAACATACGAATCTTTCCATCAACTCCTCTAAAAGCTTTCATTCCTTCAAATCCTGCTTGTCCATAATGCAAGCAAGTTGCAGCCATGTGCATTGTGATTTCTTCACTTTCTGTGAATTCTAATTCACCCCATTTACCATCACGATAGTAACAACGAACGTTACAATCTGTCTTGAAATAGCCAAAAGGTAGGCTTGACCAATTTATTTCACTCATATCTGTAAAAATTTTATTAATATTTACTTTTTAATGTCCTACAAAATTACAACTTATTATTAATATAGCAAATTATATTTCCAAGAAAATTCCCTTATCATACTCCACATCATAAAGGAAAAGAGCCTTAGCAACAACAGAAACACCTGCTAAAGACCTATCCTTTTGCTCTATTATCCTGCAAAATTCCTCAACACTTATCTTCTCCAAGCCAACCTCCAACATAGTTCCTACAATAGAACGAACCATATTCCTTAAAAAACGATTAGCCCTTATGGTAAAAACCAACATATCCTCTTCCCTTTCCCACGAAGCAAAATATATAGTACAATTATTATTATTTACTTGTGTGTGTAGCTTTGAAAAACTTGTGAAATCGGTATAAGTAATAAGCTTACCACAAGCCTTATTCATCTTTTCAACATTCAAAGGACGAGGAAAATAATATGAGAACTCGTTATTAAAAGGTTGCTTTTGAGTTGAAACATAATATTTATATGTTCTGCTTATAGCATCAAAACGAGAATGAGCATCGTCTTTTACCTTAAAAACAGATATAATCCTTATCTCATAGGAGAAATAATTATTTAGTCTAAACCTAAGGTTATCCAATTCCTCTAAAAACATATCCTTAAAGTCAAAATGAGCATAGTAGTTCAAGGCGTGAACCCCTGTATCTGTTCTTCCACAGCCTGTAAGACTTATCTTTTCTTTTAATATATGGAACAAAGCCGTTTCAATACTCTCCTGAACAGAAGGCTCATTGGGCTGAACTTGCCAACCACAAAACTTTTCTCCGTTATATGATAAATGAATAAAATATCTCATTAAAAATTTTCACTCTTTATTTTGCAAAGATATAGGATTTACAGGACTTTCAATAAAAAAAACAGAGAACTTATTCTTTAAGTTCTCTGTTTTGTCTTTATAAAATATCTTTATCAAACCGTTCTAAAAACTCTACTTCCATTATGTGGTAAGCTTTTGAATTACTTTTGAATTAGATACTTTTTTACTTCTATCTGCCTCTTTCATTAGTGCAACAAGCCCTAAACCTTCTTTTTCCTCTTCTGTTAATATTTTATTTTTAATCTTCATTTTTTCAAATAACGAAGATAAAAGTTCTAATTCTGCATTATCTTTAGCACTAATTATTATTGTTGTCATTATTCTTTCCTTATATTTTAATACGTTTCTGATGTTGCAAAGATATGAATATTACTATTAAAAACAAAATTAGAAGATTTTTATTTTGAATAAGCCAAAATTTAGTAAAAATATATTTCTTTAGTCTTAATCGTAAAAAAGTACTGCAAACTAAAAATTATCCCCTAGATAAATAAATTTATCCGCCGTATAATTTTATTTAAGTCAAGTCTTTTTTCAAAAAAGCTAAGTTTAATTTTTCTATAATCAAATTATACAAAAATAAAACGCCGTCTGCTTTTTTTATCACAAACGGCGTTAATATTATCTTAGAGTAAATCTTTAATCTATTTTATAAATCCACTTCTTCTAAGTAATGCTTCATTAGAAGGCTCTTGTCCACGGAAAGCTTTGTAAAGTTCCATTGGGTGTTTCTTACCTCCTTGTGAAAGTATATTCTTACGGAAAGAGTTTGATACTTCTTTATTAAAGATTCCTTTTTCTTTAAATACTGAATAAGCATCTGCATCTAATACCTCAGCCCATTTATAACCATAATATCCTGCCGCATAACCTCCAGAGAATATATGTCCAAATTGTGTACTCATTATACAACCAGGAATAATTGGCAATAGTTCTGCTTTTGCTGAACTTTTTCTTTCAACTGCTTCTACATCACCACTTATTGGAGAAGTGATATTGTTCCAACCCATATCAACCAAGCCTAAGAACAACTGTCTTACGCTCAAATAACCTGCAAGATATTGTTCACTTGCTTTTATTTTATCTATAAGTTCTTGTGGTATTTTCTCTCCTGTTTTGTAATGTGAAGCAAACATATCTAAAAATTCTTTTTCTGTTGCCCAGTTTTCCATTATTTGAGATGGTAGCTCTACAAAGTCTCTGTAAACAGATGTTCCTGCAAGGCTTTCATAAGTACATTCTGATAATAATCCATGAAGACAGTGTCCAAACTCATGTAGGAATGTATTATATTCATCAAAGGTAAGTAGTGATGGTGCTTTGGCTGTAGGTTTTGTGAAATTACAAACCATTTGTATTAATGGACGAACGTCTTTTCCATTAACTACCTTTTGTTCTCTAAATGAAGTCATCCATGCTCCTGAACGCTTTGATTCTCTTGGGAAAAAGTCCATATAAATTATACCCATAAATTTGTTTCTTTCCTTATCCCAAACCTCATAGGTTACAACATCTGGATGGTATTTAGTAATCTCCTTATTTTCTCTAAACTCTAATCCATAAAGCTTGTCTGCTAACATAAATATTCCATCTCTTACCTTTTCCAATTGGAAATAAGGTTTTGTTATTTCTGGATTTAGAGAATATTTTTCATTCTTTAGTTTTTCTTGCCAATAAGACCAGTCCCAACGTTGAAGTTCTCCTTCAAAACCTTTTGAATGTGCGTATTCGGTAACCATTTTAAGGTCTTTTTTTGCATAAGGCATTGAAGCATTTAACAAGTTATCTATAAAAGACATTACCTTTGAAGGATTTTCTGCCATTCTATCTTTTAGGACATATTCAGCATAAGAAGAGTAGCCCAATAGTTGAGCCATTCTCAAACGAAGGTTAGCTATCTTTAATACATTTTCTTTGTTATCATTTTCATTGTCGTTGTTTGCAACCTTATTGGAAGCTGTCCAAATTTCCTTTCTCAATTCTCTATTGTCAGCATAAGTAATAAAAGGTATATAGCTTGGATAGTCTAATGTAAACACCCAGCCTTTAATCTTTCTTTCCTTAGCAGTTTCTTTTGCAGCATCAATTGCATATTGAGGCAATCCTGCAAGGTCTTTCTTATTCTTAATAACTAATGTAAAAGCATTTTGGTCTGCAAGATTATTTCTTTGATATTTTAGACTTGTTAGAGATAATTCTTCCGAAATCTTACGAAACTCTTCCTTGTCTTTACCTTGTAGTAAAGCTCCATTCTTAATAAAACCTCTATATGTTTTGTCAAGAAGTGTTCTTTGTTCCAATGTTAATGGAATATCGTCTCTTTGGTCATAAACCTCTTTTACTCTTGCAAAGAGTTCTGGGTTCATATTAATATCATTGCTATAACGAGTAAGCATAGGAGAAATATCTTCTGCTATCTTTTGCAATTCCATGCTTGTATGTGCTTCGTTGATATTGAAAAACACTCCTAAGGTTCTACTTAACAAACCTCCTGCATTTTCCAAAGCAATAATTGTATTTTCAAAGCTTGGCTTTTCTTTGTTTTTAATAATGGCATCAACCTCTTTCTTTGCAACATCTAAAGCATATTCTATTGCTGGCTTATAATGTTCTGTCTTTATCAAATCAAAAGGTGGTGTTTGATAAGGAGTATTCCACTCCATAACCAAAGGGTTTTTCTCAATAGGTTGAGTATCTGCCTTAGGTTTTTGCTGAGCTACTAACATTGTTGAAGTAATAGTCATAATCAATGTAAATAAAGTTATTTTCCTCATTTTTTAATTTATTTATTTAGTTATTTATTTCAAAACGAATTGCAAAAATACATTAATTTTTCTAAATTAAAAAGTAGAAGCTGCTTTTTTAATTCTAACTTGCTTTATTTTATCCACTGAGTTACTTATTTTATTTTAGAGCAAGTTAAAAAATGTCTATAAGGCTGAAAATCTAAAAAATTGTCTTAAATTTGCAACCTATTGTAAAATTAAAATCATTTTTATATATGAAAAAAGCGTATGTATTCCCTGGTCAAGGTGCTCAATTTGTTGGCATGGGAAAAGAACTTTATGATAATCTGCATTTGGCAAAAGAAATGTTTGAAAAGGCTAATGAGATATTAGGTTTTAGAATTACCGACCTCATGTTTTCAGGAACTGATGAAGACCTTCGTCAAACTAAGGTTACACAACCTGCTATATTCCTTCATTCCGTTATTTTAGCTTACTCTTTAGGTAAAGACTTTAAGCCTGATATGGTTGCAGGACACTCTCTTGGAGAGTTCTCAGCTTTGGTTGCTGCAAAGGCAATGAGCTTTGAAGATGGGCTTCGTTTGGTTGCTGCTCGTGCAAATGCTATGCAGAAAGCTTGTGAGGCAACTCCTTCAACTATGGCTGCTATTTTGGGATTAGAAGATAAGGTTGTAGAAGATATTTGTGCTTCTATTGAAGACGAGGTTGTTGTTCCTGCAAACTACAATTCTCCTGGACAGCTTGTTATTTCAGGTTCTTTGAAAGGAATTGAAAAAGCTTGTGCTTTAGCAAAAGAAGCTGGAGCAAAACGTGCTCTTACATTAAGCGTTGGTGGTGCTTTCCACTCTCCTTTAATGCTTCCTGCACAAGAAGAACTTGCAAAGGCTATTGAGAAAACTAATATTGTTTCTCCTATTTGTCCTGTTTACCAAAATGTTAATGCTCTTGCAATGAAAGATGCTAATCAAATTAAGGAAAACCTTATCAAGCAATTGACTGCTGCTGTTCGTTGGACTCAAATCTCAAAAGCTATGGTTAGTGATGGAGCAACTACTTTCATTGAAGTTGGACCAGGAACAGTTCTTCAAGGACTTATTAAGAAAGTTATGCCTGAAGGAGAATTTATTTCTGCAAAAATTTAATTAGATATATGGATTTTCAAACTCTTATTCTCAAACGTCAAAGTGACAGAAAATACAGCTCAACTCCTGTTGAAAAGGAAAAGCTTATGCAATGTATTGAGGCAGCAAGACTTTCTCCTTCAGCATGCAATAGTCAGCCATGGACATTTATTCTTATAGATGATGATGAACTCAGACTAAAGGTTGAAAAGGCTGCTTCAGGACTTGGGATGAATAAGTTTGCTACTCAAGCTCCTGCTATTGTTGCCATTGTTTTGGAAAGACCCAACCTTACCTCAAAGATTGGTTCTGTTATGAAAGACAAGGAATATACTTTAATTGATATTGGAATTGCAGCCAATCAGTTTTGTCTTCAAGCCTCCGAATTGGGTTTGGGAACTTGTATGATTGGTTGGTTTGACGAAAAGAAAGTAAAAGAGCTTCTTAATGTTCCTCGTTCAAAACGTATTCCTCTTCTTATCACTGTTGGATATTCACTTTCAGAACAAAGAGAAAAGATAAGAAAACCTATTGAAAAGATGTATAAACAAAATAAATACTAATAATATGATAACAAACAATTTCGCAAAAAGACATAATGGACCACAAGCTGGTGACTTTAAGAAGATGCTTGATGTTGTTGGTGTTAGTTCTATGGACGAACTAATTGACAAAACAGTTCCATCAGCAATTCGCCTAAAACAACCTCTAAACCTTCCTCAAGGAATGAATGAGTTTGAATACATTTCTCACATGAAGGAATTGGCAGGTAAGAACAAGATGTTTAAATCTTATATTGGAATGGGTTTCTATAATACCATTACTCCTGGTGTTTTACAAAGAAATATCTTAGAAAACCCTGGTTGGTACACTGCCTACACTCCTTATCAAGCTGAAATCTCACAAGGAAGACTTGAAGCTTTATTTACTTTCCAAACAACAATATGCTCTCTTACTGGAATGCCTCTTGCAAATGCTTCTATGCTTGACGAAGCTACCGCTGCAGCAGAAGCTATGCTTATGTTCTTTGCTTCACGTTCAAGAGAACAACAAAAGAATAACGTTGTAAAATTCTTTGTTGATTCAACTCTTTTCCCTCAAAACTTAGCAGTAATTAAGACAAGAGCTTTTCCTAAAGGAATTGAACTTGTAGTTGGAAACGCTAAGGAAATAGAATTAGATAACACTTTCTTTGGAGCAATACTTCAATATCCTAATCTTTTTGGAGAAGTAAATGATTATTCTTCTTTTATTGCTAAGGCTAAAGAGAAGAATATCTTTGTTGCTTTCATTGCTGACATACTTTCTTTGGCTCTACTAACTCCTCCAGGAGAATTGGGAGCTGATGTAGTTTGTGGAAACACTCAACGTTTGGGAGTTCCTATGGGTTATGGTGGTCCTCATGCAGGATATTTTGCTTGTACAGATAACTTCAAAAGAAATATGCCAGGAAGAATTGTTGGATTAACTGTGGACGCTCACGGCAATAAAGCTTTCCGTCTGGCTCTTCAAACAAGAGAACAACATATAAAAAGAGAAAAAGCTACATCAAACATCTGTACTGCTTCTGCTCTTGTTGCTATCGTTGCTGGACAATATGCAGCCTATCATGGACAAGAAGGAATAAAAGAAATAGCCAAAGATATTCATTGCCTTGCAGCTCTTTTGTCTAAAGAAGCTTCTGATTATGGTTTCAAACAATTAAATAAGGTGTTTTTCGATACTCTTTATTTTGAAACTCCTGTTTCTTCAGAGCTTGTTTGCCAAAAAGCTGTTGAGAAAGGAATGAACTTTAATATCATTGATAAAAATCATATCTCAATAAGCGTTGATGAAACAACTTCAATTGAAGATATTAACTCTATTCTTTCTGTATTTGCTGACTCTGTTAACAAAGAAAGCAAGAAAGTTTCCTGCAATGGAGAATGCTCAAAAGGTATTATTCCTGAAAACCTAAAACGTAAGAGTGAGTTCTTAACAGAAGAAGTTTTCAACAAATATCATAGCGAAACAGATATGATGCGCTATTTGAAAAAACTTGAAATAAAAGACCTTTCCTTAAATAGAGCAATGATACCTCTTGGAAGCTGTACAATGAAACTTAATGCAGCATCAGAAGTTATGCCTTTTACATGGTTAGAGTTTGGCAATATTCATCCTTTTGCTCCTAAAGAACAAGCTGAAGGCTATCTTGAAATGATAGATAATATGGATAAAATCCTTTCTGAAATAACAGGATTTGCTAAGGTTAGCTTCCAGCCTAATTCAGGTGCAGCAGGAGAATATGCTGGTCTTATGACAATAAGAAACTACCAAATAGCAAACGGACAAGAAAACAGAAAAGTTTGTTTGATACCTGCATCAGCTCACGGAACAAACCCTGCATCAGCAGCTATGGCTGGAATGGATATTATTGTTATAAAATCTACAGCAGATGGAGAAATAGATATTGAAGACCTTAGAGAAAAAGCTATTGCTAACAAAGAAAACTTATCATGTATAATGGTTACTTATCCTTCTACTCACGGAGTTTTTGAAGAAGGTATATTGGAAATCATAAAAATTGTTCATGATAATGGAGGTTTGGTTTATATGGACGGAGCAAATATGAACGCACAAGTGGGATTAACCTCTCCTGGTTTTATGGGGGCTGACGTATGCCACTTAAACCTTCACAAAACATTTGCAATTCCTCACGGAGGAGGAGGTCCTGGTGTTGGACCAATAGGCGTTAATGAAAAACTTGTAGACTACCTTCCTAACCACGTATGCTTTGAAACAGGAGGTACTCATGGTTCTCAAGTATCTGCAGCTCCTTTTGGCTCACCAATGGCTCTTACCATGACATACGGATACCTTAAACTTTTAGGTGCAGAAGGCTTAACAAAAGCAACAAAATACGCTATCCTTAATGCAAATTATATTAAGACTCGTCTAAGTTCTGCTTATAAGATTCTTTATTCTGGTAAGAACGGAATGGTTGCTCATGAAATCATAATAGATTGTAATCCTTTCAGTTTGACAAGTGGTGTACAATGTGGAGATATTGCTAAGAGATTAATGGACTATGGTTTTCATGCTCCTACAGTTGCTTTCCCTGTTCATGGAACACTTATGGTTGAACCTACAGAGTCAGAGCCTTTGTCTGAAATAGACCGTTTATGCGATGCACTTATCAAAATCAGACAAGAAGTTAAGGACATTGAAGATGGAAAAGCTGACAAGGAAAACAATATAATTAAAAATGCACCTCATACAATGCAAATCGTTTGTGCAGACACTTGGGATAAGCCATACACAAGACAGGAGGCAGCCTTCCCATTAGAACATGACGATAAGTATTGGCCTTGTTCTTCAAGAGTTGATGATGCATTCGGAGATAGAAATCTTTGTGCGTGCTGGGAAAACTAAACTCTATAAAGTAAAAACAAATTCTTAAACAATAATTCTTAAGGGATTCTAAGCTTTTTAGAGTCCCTTTTTTCTATTAACAAATAACAAAACTCTCTTTGCTTTTTGGCTTTTTTTAATAAAAACATAAGGTTTTATATTATTTTATTACCTTTGCAAGTTGATTTAGAATAGTATTTAAAGAAAATGACAAAGAAAATTTCTAACAAAAAACTTACTTGGATACTTGTTGCTGTATTTGTAGTTATTAGTTTCTATCCTTTATTTGCTTTTTTGGGAACTCAAACCTTAAGAACTTGGGATGAAAGTAGAGTGGCTGCCTCTTCCTATGAGATGACAAAAACTAAGAATCCTCTTATTGTTACCTTTGATTATCAGCCTGACCATTGGAGTGTTAAACCACCTTTAGCTATTTGGCTCGAAGCCTTAAGCATTAAAGCATTTGGAGTTAATGAAGCAGCCGTAAGACTACCCTCTGCCATTGCAATAATGCTATTAGGAATTGTTATTATCTTACTTACAGGAGTTATCAATAAACCTTTCCTTGGATTCTATTCTGCTTCTGTTATGATTTGTTCCAAGGGTGTTCTCTTTTATCATACTGGGCGAAGTGCGGACTATGACGCTTTGCTTTGCTTGTTTATGATTTCTTATCTTCTTTTGTTTTTTATTTACACCGAAACTAAGGAAAAGAAATACTATAAACTTTTCTTTGTTTTTCTTATTCTTGCCACTCTAACAAAAGGTGTTCAAGCCTTACTACCTTTGCCTTTTATTCCTATTTATGCTCTTTGCAGAAAACAATTAATGCCTCTTTTGAAAGACAAGACAACTTATATTGGAATTGGACTTTTTGTTCTTTTTGTTGGAGGATATTATATTGCGAGAGAGCTTTCTTATGGAGGATACCTTAAAGCTGTTTATTATAATGAGTTGGGTGGACGTTTATTAACGGTTATTGAAGGACATCATGGAGGAAAAGACTATTATTATAATGTCATTAAGAAAGATTACTTCACTTATTTTCTTCCTCTACTTCCTTTGGCTTTTATATTTAATTTTTTTATCAGAGACAAGCAAGTTAAAAGATTCAGTCTTTTTGCTATATCAAATGCAATCCTTATTTTTATCGTTATAACTATTGTTAAGACTAAGATAGACTGGTACGTTTTACCATTAATGCCTTTATTTGGAATGGTTATAGGAACTTCTTTTTATGTAATTCACAATTGGATATTAATTTTAAAGAAAAAAATACCTGAAGTTGTTGCTCTAATAGTTGTGGGCTATATTTCTGTATTCTTTACTCCTTATGTAGAGATAGTAAAACATGTATTCTCTCCTATAGAAGCTCATGATTATCACCCATATTATTCTCGATTAGAGTTAATGAAGAAGATGATAAACAAAGAGTTTACTTTAGAAGAACCTATTGTTTACATGGATAGTGATAATTTACAAGACTATATGTTTTACTTCCACGCAATGAATCATTATGGAATAAAGGCAATAAGGAAAGAGATTAAAAATCTTCAAGTTGGTGATGTAGTTCAGATAAACGAACCTAAAACAGACGAAATAATAAGTAGTAGATTTGAATACGAAGGAATTTATGTTCATATTCAAAGTAAATTGGTACGTTTAAAAAGTATAAAAGAAAATATAGAAAAATAAAAACACTTATGACATATACAGATAAAGACAAAAGATTTAAACGTCATACCGTAACTACAGCTCTTCCTTATGCAAATGGAAGAGTTCATATTGGACACTTAGCAGGTGTTTATGTTCCTGCTGATATTTACGTACGCTATCTTCGCATGATTGGAGAAGATGTTATTTTTATTGGAGGAAGTGATGAGCATGGCGTACCTATTACTATTAAGGCAAAGAAAGAAGGCATTACGCCTCAAGAAGTAGTGGACAGATACCACAACATAATTAAAAAATCTTTTGAAGATTTTGGAATAACCTACGATATTTATTCTCGCACATCTTCCACTACTCATCACAAAACCTCATCAGCTTTCTTTAAGAAACTATACGACGAAGGAAAGTTTATAGAGAAGATTTCACAACAATACTACGACGAAGAAGCAAAAACATTCTTGGCAGACAGATACATCACAGGTACTTGTCCTCATTGTGGGAATGAAAAAGCCTATGGCGACCAATGTGAAGCTTGTGGAACAAGTTTGAATGCAACAGATTTAATCAACCCTAAATCAACCCTAAGTGGTGCAAAGCCTGTTATGAAGGAAACAAAACATTGGTTTTTGCCTCTTAACGAATACGATTCCTTCCTTAGAGAGTGGATATTGAACAATCATAAGGAATGGAAATCTAACGTTTATGGTCAATGTAAGAGCTGGCTTGACCAAGGCTTAGAGCCAAGAGCAGTAACAAGGGATTTGGATTGGGGAGTTAAAGTACCTATAGAGGGAGCTGAAGGAAAGGTTTTGTACGTTTGGTTTGACGCTCCAATAGGTTATATCTCCAACACAATAGAACTCCTCCCTAACGATTGGGAGAAATGGTGGAAAGACAAAGACACCAAGCTCGTTCACTTTATTGGGAAAGATAATATAGTTTTTCACTGCATAGTTTTCCCTTCAATGCTAAAGGCAGAAGGAAGTTATATACTCCCAGAAAATGTACCTGCCAACGAATTTCTAAATCTTGAAGGCGATAAAATATCCACTTCTCGCAATTGGGCAGTGTGGTTAGACGAGTATTTGGTTGATTTCCCTAACAAACAAGACGTTTTGCGTTACGTACTCTGTGCAAATGCTCCAGAAACAAAAGACAATGACTTTACTTGGAAAGACTTTCAAACACGCAACAACAGCGAACTTGTTGCTATCTTAGGCAACTTCATCAACCGAACAATAGTTCTTACCCACAAATACTTTGAAGGCAAGGTACCAAAGCTTAACACCCTTTCCGAATTGGACAAAGCCACAATAGAAGAGATAAAAACCTACCCACAAAAGATAGGTCTTTTATTAGAGACATATAAATTCCGTGAGGCATTATTTGAACTTATGAACTTGGCACGCCTTGGAAACAAATACTTAACAGAAAATGAGCCTTGGAAAACAATAAAAACAGATATAGAAAGAACTCAAACCTCAATAAATATTAGCCTTCAAATCTGTGCTAACTTAGCAATACTTATGGAGCCATTCCTTCCTTTCTCAGCAAAGAAACTCCAAAAGATGATTAATATTGGCTCTTTAAAATGGTTTGAGGTTGGCAATAGCGAACTCCTTAAAGAAGGACATAAGATTGAAGAGGCAGAACTTTTGTTTGAAAGAATAGAAGATGCAGAGATAGAAAAGCAAACAAACAGACTACTTCAAACCAAAGAAGAGAACAAAGAAAGTAACTTCACAGCCAAAGAACCTAAGGCTAATATTCAGTTTGACGACTTTTCCAAGATAGACATAAGGACAGGAACAATTCTTGAAGCAGAAAAAGTTCCAAAGACAAAGAAACTATTGAAACTAAAGATAGATACAGGCATTGACCAAAGGACAATTGTCAGTGGAATTGCAGAATATTTTGAGCCAGAAAACATAATAGGCACTCAAGTTTCAGTCTTGGTTAATCTTGCACCAAAAGAACTTAAAGGCATAGAATCGCAAGGTATGATTCTAATGGCAGAAGATAAAGACGGAAAATTAGTTTTTGTATCTCCAAAAGAAAAGGTAGTAAACGGAGCAGAGATAAAATAGAAGCAGGATTATAAATATTTCATGCAACCAAACCTATTTTCTTGTCATCAAAATATTAAAAAAGTGTTGCAAGGAGATAAGAGTTTAGACTTGGCACTAAGCACTCTTGACTTAGTGCAAGTCTGAACTTATAGTTTTTATTACATCATTACACTCTACTAAGGGGGGTGTAATAATGTAAGGAAATTGATATTTAAGCAGTTGTAAAAATAAGGTGTAATGAGCATTTTATCAACTACTTACACCTGATTAAATGTAACAAGCATTAAGTAAAGTATTTAGATTATTTGTATTGATAAATATTAAACAAGTTTTTCATAACCTCAAAACAGCCTTTTGACGAACTTAAAACGAAGATTTCACGACATTAAAACGAAGACTTAACGAGAACGAAATGCCATCTCGTTGTCATGAAATGGCATCTCATCAGTAACCAAATGCCATTTCGTTGAAATGAAATGCCATTTCGACTTCGCTAAAACGAAGATTTAAAGTCATCAAAACTTCGTTTTGAGTTCGTAATTACTTCGTTTTTGTGTCGTGATTATTTTGTTTGTCTATAATAAATAATAAAACTCCTTATAACAGAAAAATATATCCTTTTTATTTTCAAATTTCTAAATCTTTTCTATAACTTTGCGGTTGTCAAATTAAAATTATTTTATCTAATGAAAAAAAATAATATTTCTTATATTTATATGCTTTGCAGTAAGTATAAAAGCACAAACTTTTTCAGAAATTTATAGAAATAATGAGTTTAAGGTAAATGAATTTACTGGTTATTTACCTTTAATCGGTATTATAAATAATAATGATGACGATACTATTTTTGTGTCTTATTTTGACCAAACTCTTGAAAATTCTAAAATAATCACATTAACTGAAGATTTAAATATTATATCAAGCACACTTATAAATTACCCTATTGTATTAAAGTCATTTGAACATAAGATTAATAACAAATTCTATCGAGTAAGTTTTACAAATCAAGACACAATGCAATTTAGATGTTTTGATAGAAATGGGAATTGTTTAATAAGTAAATCTTTGTGGATTAAAAACAATGAAGATACTCTATGGTTTAATAATTGGGCAGGTTTTAAGTATAGAAAATTAAAAAATAATAACTTTTTACTTGTTGCCAATGCTCAATATCCATCTGATACTAATGAAATTTTTTCATCAGAAGCACTTAAATTAATTCTATTTGATACATTGGGGAATATATTAAATACTAAAATATACCCTCTTAAGTCGGTAGGAACAGATACTCGTATTTGTGAAGTAGGAGAACATTTGATTTTAGAAAAACTTGCTTCTACAGCAATACCTACTGAATATTTTGGTTATCGTGGAATTTCTTATATTAATAAGGAAACCTTAGAAATAG
>CAYFWD010000012.1:0-33735 GCA_964346795.1 uncultured Bacteroidaceae bacterium | reverse complement strand
AAATCAAATCATAATTCCCCCACAAAGAGTTTCTTCGCAAACAAAGTAATTCTCGCCACAGGCGGAAAAAGCTACCCCAACACCGGAAGCAACGGAGACGGAATCAAACTCGCCCAAAGCGTCGGACATAAGGTTACGGAAACATTCCCGTCCCTAGTGGGACTTAGGATAAAGGATTACAATGCTCAAAAACTCTGCCCAAAGATAATTAACTTTGAGACAAAAAACCTTCAAGCCTGCGTGAAAAACAGCAAAGGAAACCTGCTGGCAAAAGAATTTGGAGATATTATATTTAGAGAAGACCATATTGACGGCCCAATCATCCTGACCATAAGCCGACAAATTGCCCCTTTGGTGGGAAAGGAAAAACTCATCTTGGAGTTAGACCTCAAACCAGCCATACCCCACGCCTCTTTAGACAAAAGGCTTTTGACCGAGCTTAACAAAAGAGGAAAAGAAACCATGGAGTATTCCCTTAGAGCCTTCCTTCCTTTGGAGATAATCAGCCTGCTTAAAACCAAAAGCAAATTAGACTTCACCAAAGCCTCATCGCAGATAAACAAAGAGGAAAGAAGAGAAATCGTAAGCCTGATGAAGATGCTTACCTTTGAGATAGAGGACAGCATGGGCTACCAAAGAGCCGTCGTTACCAAAGGCGGCGTGAGCCTGAGGGAAGTCAATCCCAAGACGCTGGAATCAAAGCTCGTTACAGGCCTGTACTTCTGCGGCGAAGTCCTGGACCTTGACGCCGATACGGGAGGCTTCAACCTCCAAATAGCATTCTCTACGGGTTTTCTGGCAGGAAGTTAGCACACAAGCCTCTCCAGCAGGGTGTCTATCAAATCCCCCATCTCTTTATGGTAATCCTCTAAAAATTCCCCCGCCTCCCTGTTGGCAACAACCAGACATATCGTCAGCGCATTATGTCCCAAGTTCTTTGCCAGGGCATAAAGCGACGAGGTCTCCATCTCGTAGTTGGCAGCCCTCAAACCCTTAAAGGAAAAATCGGCAAGCCTTCTGTTAATATCCTTAAAGGCCAGAGGCAAACGCACACTCCTTCCCTGCGGACCATAAAAGCCCGGGGCCGTAATGGTAATGCCCTGGCTCATATCCATACCCAACCTCCTTAAAAGCAAATCCGAACACTCAACCCCGTAAGGCTTGGGCAAAGAATTATCCCAGCCCATAAAAGAAATGAAACGCTCTGTGAGAGAAAGGTCAATGACTCCCTCTGCGTTTTTGTAGTAGTACATTATCCCGTCAATGCCCACCACATATTTTGAAACAACTCTGCTTCCACAGGCAAGGTCTCTGTGCAAAGCGCCACAAGTCCCCAGACGCAAAAGATTCAACCTCCTTTTTGTGGGATTTTCTCTGGAGGTCTTAAGGTCAAAGTTGGCACAGACGTCAAGCTCCGTAACGACAATATCAAGGTTATCTACTCCCATACCGGTTGATATGGCCGTAATGCCAACGCCTTTAATCCTTCCCGAACAAAAGTGTATTTCTCTGTTGTAGCCTCTGAAATCTATGGTGTCAAACCTCTTTGCAATCATCTCCACTCTGGCAGGGTCTCCAACCAAGATAACGTTGTCGTAAAGCTCCTCGGGCATAATTTGCAGGTGATAGAGCGTTCCCTGCTTTGTCAGAGGCAACTCCGAAGCAAGTATATTTTTTTCCATAAAGCGACTGATATTAATAAAACTTTGTGCAAAGATAAGGAGAAAAAATTTAATTAATGGTAAATTTTGTTCTATCGCAAGCAAACCCTATTAACCATTAACCATTTACCATTAACCATTAAATAGAGGAAGTCTCTTGGAAATTAGAGGAAGTCTCTTGGAAATTAGAGGAAGTTAAAAAAAATTTTAAGGAAGTCTCTTGACAAAGAGCCTTCCTCTAATTTTTACGGGACGCTTTCCCTCCACAACCAGCCTCCTTTAAACTTTCAACAATTCAACATTAAACATAAGCAAACAAAGTTTGCTTATAAAAACCCTTCTATTTTTTCTATTATGGAAAAGGCTGCAGAGAGACAGGTAACGTTTGAGAATTGAAGGGAGGCTTTCTCCTGTTGGGCTACGAGCTTTGCTTTTAGAGGGAAGGTGTTGAGGTATTGGAGGATGGCACTAAACTGTGGCGAGTCAAAGTATGGGCTTTGGGAGGTAAAGCCTATGTGTGCTATCATCTTATCGGAGCGTATGATGAGTTTGTCTATTCCCAGGTGCATAGCCTTTTGGCGTAGAAGGACGGCTTCTACGAGCTGTGTGGTTTCCTTTGGTGGTTTGCCGAAGCGGTCTTGGAGTCGGTGTAAAAAGGCTGAGAGTTGCTCCTTTTGCTTTAGGCCTTCCAGCTCTTTGTACAGGCTAAGCCGCTCAAGGGTGCTGCTGACGTAGGAGGAAGGTATATAAAGCTCAAGGTCTGTCTCAAAGTGGCAGTCTTTGACCGGAGTGTAGGGAGAGTTTGGCTGATTGTCGTCAGAGTGGAATATTTCGTAGTAGTCTTTGTCCTTAAGTTCTTCAATGGCTTCGGCAAGGATTTTCTGATAGGTCTCAAGACCGATTTGCGAGATGAAGCCACTTTGTTCTGCTCCCAAAATGTTGCCGGAGCCTCTTATGTCAAGGTCGCGCATCGCTATACTGAAGCCAGAGCCTATGGCGGCAAAATCTTCTACTGCCTTAAGACGCTTCTGGGCTTGTTCTGTGAGAAGAGCTTGGGGCGGAGTGAGAAGAAAGCAAAACGCCTTTTGATTACTTCGTCCCACCCTGCCACGCAACTGGTGCAAATCGGAAAGACCAAAGAGATGGGCATCGTTAATGACTATTGTATTGGCATTGGGAACGTCCAGGCCGTTTTCAACTATTGTCGTGCTGACAAGGATGTCTATCTGCCCATCAAGAAATTCCATTATAATGTTTTCAAGTTCGTCGCCCTTAAGTTCGCCGTGTGCTACCTTGACAACGGCTTTTGGTACAAGACGTCTGATTAGGTCGGCGTAATGCTCTATCGTTTGCACTCTGTTGTGAACAAAGAAGCATTGACCGGAGCGTGAGAGTTCTTTTTCGAGAGCTTCTTTTATTATGTCTTCAGAGAAAGGCAGGATGTTGGTTTCTACTGGCTGGCGGTTCGCAGGGGGCGTTGTGATAAGGCTAAGGTCTCTTATGCCTAAGAGGGAGAATTGCAGGGTGCGGGGAATCGGTGTTGCGGTAAGGGTAAGAGTGTCTATATTGACTTTTAACTTTCTCAGCTTTTCTTTGGTGGCTACGCCAAATTTATGTTCTTCGTCTATAATAAAAAGACCTAAGTCGCGGTAACTAATGCTTGGGCTTAGGAGTTTGTGAGTCCCTATTATAATGTCTATTCTTCCTTCCTTAAGGTCAGCAAGTATTGTCCGAATGTCTTTAGGGGAGCGGAAACGATTAATATATTCTACTCTACAGGGCATATTGTGGAGTCTTTGGGAAAAGGTTTTGAAGTGTTGATAGGCAAGTATTGTTGTAGGGACCAAAACGGCTACCTGCTTGCTGTCGCACACTGCCTTAAAGGCGGCACGTATTGCCACCTCGGTCTTGCCAAAGCCCACGTCGCCACAGATTAGTCTGTCCATGGGCTGGGGCTTCTCCATATCGCGTTTAACTTCTTTTGTGGCTCGGTTTTGGTCTGGCGTGTCTTGGTAGAGAAAGGAGGCTTCAAGCTCAGCTTGGAGGTAGTTGTCGCCGGAGAAAGCGTAGCCTTTGGAGGACTGCCTCTTGGCGTAGAGGTCTATTAGGTCTTTGGCAATATCTTTTATCCTTTGTTTGGTTTTCTGCTTCAGGGCTTTCCAGGTGTTTGAGCCAAGACGATGAAGGGAAGGCTCTGTGCCGTCTTTTCCTATGTAGCGGGAGATTTTATGGAGGGAATGAATGCTAACGTAGAGTATATCGCCATCAGCGTAGATTAGGCGAACGGCTTCTTGGGTCTTGCCACCTTGTTGTAGTTTCTCCAAACCGGAAAACTTCCCCACGCCGTAGTCAATATGGGTTATATAGTCCCCAGGGTGGAGCTGTTGGATTTCTTTAAGGGTTAGGGCTTGGGTGTTTTGTTTCTGGTCTCGGAGGCGGTAGTTGTGGTAACGTTCAAAGAGTTCGTGGTCGGAGTAGAGGGCTATTTTCAAATCGTAATCAACAAAGCCGCTGTAAAGGGAGTTGAGCTTGTAATCAACAAGAAGTATGTGGCCGTCGTTTTCAAAGGACTGGATGATTTTTTCTATTCTTTGTTTTTGCTTGGGGCTTTCCACGAAGAAATAGGTCTTTATGCCGCTTTCGCTAAGTCTTATAAGGTTGTCTTTAAGTAGGGTCAGGTCGCGGTTAAAGGAAGGTTGCAAAGAGGTGTTGAAGGTTAGGGTGTTTTCTTCTTCTATCTTGCTGCTGCTGCCTATTTCCACAATTCTGTTGGAGAGTATGCTGTTTTCAATATCTTTTCTTTGGGCGGCAAGGGCTTTGGGTTCTAAAAGGCTGGACTTGTCCTCCAAATCATCAAAGACTTTCTGGTAGTGGGCAAATTCCTTTTCTATCTTGTCAAAGCAAAGTTCAGGGTTTTCAATCCAGACTATTGTGTTTTCGGGAAGGTATTGGGTAAGAGCAGTCCTTTGCTGATGGTTGTCAGCCTTCCTCTCAATGTCGGGAAACAGGCTTATGTTATCCTTATGTTCTTTTGTCAGCTGAGATACTACGTCAAAACTGCGAAGGCTTTCTATCCTCTGGTCAAAGAACTCTATCCTGTAAGGATATTCACTTGCGTAAGAATAAACATCTACTATCCCGCCACGCACAGCATACTGCCCTGCCTGAACAACAAGCTCCACTCTGTCAAAGGACATTTCCTCCAAAAGCTCAATCAAAAACTCCATATCAAGAGTCTCCCCAAGATTAATATTTAAGGAAGTCTCTTTGAGATTTTCTTTTTTTACGACCTTTTCCATCAAGGCCTCAGGATAGGTAACAAGTATTATATTGTTTTTGGACAGGAGTCTGTTGAGAGCTTCTGTTCTTAGCATAAGGTTATCCTTTTGCTCGTTGTCGCTGGCGTATGGTTTTTTGTAGTAGGAAGGGAAGAAGAGAATATTTTTCTTCTCGTAGGGGTTCTTATGTTCTTGGAAAATCTGCTCAATATCGTTGTAAATATAGGCAGCCTTCTCCCTGTTGGGCATAATGACTAAATGAGTAAACTCCTTAGCTTTCTGCATAGATGCAGCCATTGTGAAACTGCAGCTGCTTCCACTTAGGGAACGAATGTTTAGTCTTGCCCTGTTAGCAGTTACTCTTCTAAGAAGATTATTATGCTTTTGGTTATCATTATATAGTTTTAGAATGTCATTCACTTTGCAAAGGTAATAAAGAAATTCTTTTTGCTTGTTGTGGGGAAGTATTTATTTTTGGCGAAATTTCCTTATCTTTTGGATATTCTTTGTAGATTTGCAAATTATCTTTCCCTAAAGATGTGTAAACCTTATAAAATTATAAATATGAAAAAGAGGACTATTATTTTATTTTCTTTGCTTACGATTATCTTTTCTCCCGTTGTTGTTTTGGGCGATGAGGGTATGTGGTTACCTTTGCTCCTTAAGAGCAGGGAGTCAGATATGATGAAGAAAGGTATGAAGATAACAGCCAAAGACATTTACGACATCAACAACTCTTCTTTGAAGGATGCCGTAATGCTTTTCGGCAGAGGCTGTACGGGAGAATTTGTGTCAGAAGAAGGTCTCTTGCTAACCAATCACCATTGCGGTTACAGCTACATTGTTAATCAGAGTACCGTAGAGAGGGACTATTTGACCAATGGCTTTTGGGCTATGAGCAAAGAAGAGGAGTTGCCATGTGAAGGGCTTTCCGTAACGCAGTTAGTTTATATGGAGGACGTAACACAGAAGGTGCTTGTGGGCATAAGCAATTCCCTTACAGAGAAAGAAAGGCAGACAATAATAGATAAGAACATAGACGTTATCATCAAGGAAGCCACTGCCAACACACACTATTCCGCTGTTGTCAAACCTTTTTATTATGGCAACCAATACTTTCTTTATGTCAATGAAGTTTATACTGATGTTCGTTTAGTGGGTGCCCCACCTTCCAATATAGGAAAATTTGGCGGCGATAGCGATAATTGGATGTGGCCAAGGCATACGGGAGATTTTTCTATTTTCAGAGTTTATGCTAACAAGGATAATAAGCCAGCGAAGTACTCCAAAGACAACGTTCCATTTAAGCCTAAGAAGTTTTTGAAGATTAGTCTTAAGGGTGTAGAGGAGGGCGATTTTACTTTTGTTTTTGGTTATCCAGGGACAACGAAGCAGTTCTTAACGTCCTTTGCTGTTGATAGGATTGCTAACTTTGAAGACCCAGCAAGAATAAAACTTAGAGATGTTCGCCTTAAGATATATAATGCTGCAATGAATGAGAGTTCTGCTCAGCGTTTGCGTTATGCTTCAAGTGTTGCTGGCATTGCTAACGGATGGAAGAAATGGATAGGAGAAGTAAGGGGGCTTAAGAGATTGAATGCTGTTGAAAAAAAGAAAGAGTTTGAAAGAGAATTCAATATATGGGTAAATGTTACTTCTAAAAGAAAGCAGGAATATGGAGACTTGATAAGTAGTTTTGATAGTTTTTATAAAGAAAGTTCTAATTTAGAAATGGCTTATTTGTATTTGTCGGAGGCTTTAATGGCATCTGATTTAATGAAGAATGGTCGTGCTGTGTTGTCGATAATCCAAAAAGCTAATCAAGATACTCTTAGTAAAGAGGCTGTGCAAAAGGAAGCCGATAAGGTGCTTGGAAGATTGAACAATTATTTTAGTAACGATTATGATAAGCATAGAGTAGTTGACAGGGATATATTCGTTGAGGTTATGAATATTTACTACAATGACTTTGCAAAGAGTAATTATCCTTGGATGGAGGAAAAGATAAAATCTAATTATGGAAATGATGCTAAAAAGTATTTCGCTTCTGTTTATGATAGGTCTTTCCTATCAAATCCAAAGCAAGCAGAAAAATATTTAAAGAAGTTTAAAGCTAATAAAATACTATCTGACCCTGCAATGGAATTACTTTCTGCTATTTGGGGTTCAGTTGTAGAAGAAGACTTAAGTAGATTAGCTGAAATAGACTTAAAAATAGATAGTCTTTACAGAGTTTATGTTAGAGGAATAATGGAAATGCAACCTGAAAAAGATTTTTATCCTGATGCAAACCTAACTCTAAGGGTTACCTATGGAAATATTAAACCATATAAGCCAAGGGATGGAGTTACATATAGAACTTACACAACTCTAAAAGGTATTATGGAAAAGGAAAATCCTGAAATATATGATTATGTTGTGGAGAAGAAACTCAAAGAACTTTATGCAAAGGAAGACTATGGACGATATGCAAACTCAAAGGGGGAAATGCCGGTTGCATTCATTGCTTCCAATCACACAACAGGAGGAAATTCAGGCTCTCCAGTAATGGACGCTAACGGAAATTTGATAGGTATTAATTTTGATAGGAATTGGGAAGGAACAATGAGTGATATTCTTTATGACCCAGACCAATGTAGAAATATTTCTATTGATATTCGTTATTGCTTATTTATTATTGATAAATTTGCAGGTGCTAAAAACATTATTCAAGAGCTGACAATCGTTGAATAATAATAAGATAATAGAGTATAAGATTAAATAAATTAAATGAAAATATCATATAGCTGGCTAAAAGATTATGTTCCGACTAATCTAAGCGTTGAAAAGGTTGAAAGTTTACTTACTTTCTGTGGCTTGGAAGTAGAAAGCATTGAGAAAGTAGAAGCAGTTAAAGGAGGTTTGAAAAATTTTGTTGTGGGAGAGGTGCTATATTGTGAGAATCATCCTGATTCTGACCATTTGCATTTAACAAAAGTTGATGTAGGAGAAGAAGAACCTTTGAGTATAGTTTGTGGAGCTCCAAATGTTGCAAAAGGTCAAAAGGTAATTGTTGCAAAGATTGGAGCAAGAGTTTATACTAACGATGAAGAGTACTTTGAGATTAAGAAATCAAAACTTAGAGGAGAGGTTAGTTATGGAATGATTTGTTCGGAAAAGGAACTTCAAATTAGTGATAATCATGATGGAATTTTAGTTGTTGATAATAATGCTAAGGTTGGAACACCAGCAAAAGACTTTTTGAATATTGAGGAAGACTATGTTTTTGAAATAGGCCTTACCCCTAATCGTTCTGATGCAACATCTCATATAGGGGTTGGTAGGGATTTGATTGCTCTTATTCAAACTCAATTGAAAGAAAACATTGAACTAAAATTGCCAAGTGTTGAAGACTTCAAGATAGATAATGAAAATAATAAGGTTGAAATAATAGTTGATTCAACAATATCTCCTCGTTATTGTGGACTAACCATTTCTAATATTGAAGTAAAAGATTCTCCTTCTTGGCTTGCTGACCGACTAAAACTAATAGGAATAAGACCAATAAATAATATTGTTGATATAACTAATTATATTTTGTTTGAAACAGGGCAACCTCTTCACGCCTTTGATTTAGATAAAATAAAAGGGAAAAAGATTGAAGTAAAAACTCTTCCTAAGGGAACAAAATTCAAAACTCTTGATGGAGAAGAAAGAGAACTCAATGGAGAGGAAGTAATGATTTGCAATCAAGAAGAAGGAATGTGTATGGGAGGAATTTATGGAGGATTGGACTATGGAGTTACAAAGGAAACAAAGAACATATTTATAGAAAGTGCTTATTTTAATCCAGTAACCATACGTAAAGCTTCAAAATATCATAACTTAAAAACAGATGCTTCATTCCGTTATGAAAGAGGAACTGACCCCAATATTACAATCTATGCACTTAAAAGAGCTGCTCTTTTGACTAAGGAATTAGCTGGAGGAGAAATAAGTTCAAATATTATTGATATTTATCCAAAAGAAATTAAACCTGCAGAGATAGATATTAACTATAATAATATGTATTCTTTAATTGGGAAGAGAATAGAACCTCAAACCATAAAGAATATTCTTAAAGCATTAAATATTTCTATTCTTAAAGAAGATGAAGAAGGAATGAGGGTAGGAGTTCCTACAAATAAGGTTGATGTTTTAAGGGAATGCGATATAGCTGAAGAAGTTTTAAGAATTTATGGATATAATAATATTGAAATATCTAATGAAGTAAAAAGTAGCTTAACATATAAGCAAAAACCAGACACAGAAAAGATACAAAATATTATTTCCGACTATCTTGTTTCAAATGGTTTTAATGAGATAATGAATAATTCTCTAACCAAAACATCTTATTACGAAAACAATAAAGATTTTCCTTTTGAGAAAAGTGTTGGTGTTCTAAATGCTTTAAGTAAGGATTTGGGGCTTATGCGTCAGACCTTGCTTTATGGAGGATTAGAAACCATATCTTACAATATTAATAGGAAGGTAAATAATATTAAGATTTTTGAATTTGGAAATTGTTACTCAAAAAACTTAGGACAACAAGAAGAGGAAAATATTAGAAAACGCTATACCGAAGAAAAACATTTGTGTGTTTTTACAACAGGAAAAAACTTCAACGAAACATGGCAAAGAAAGGAAGAGGAAACTAATTTCTTTGACTTAAAGAATATTCTAATAAATATATTTGATAGACTAAGAATAAATACTTCTCAATACTTATTAGAAGAAACTTCATTAGGATATATGCAGGGTTTACAATTTGTTAATTGTGAGAGCAAAAAGGTTATTCTATGTTTTGGAAAGATAGATTCAAAGCTAAGAAAAGAGTTTGATGTTAAACAAGACATATATTTTGCGGATTTTAATTGGGATTTAATACTTAAAGCTGTTCAAAATACAAAAGAAATCAAATATGAAGAAATCTCAAAATTTCCTGAGGTTAGAAGAGATTTAGCTTTAGTTATTGATGATAATATTTCGTTTGTAGAAATAGAAACTTTGGCTTATCAAACCGAAAAGAAATTCCTCAAAAAGAATATAAATCTATTTGACGTTTATAAAGGAGATAAATTGCCTCAAGGTAAAAAACAATATGCTCTTAGTTTTACACTTCAAGACAACGAAAAAACTCTTACAGACAAACAGATTGATGCAATAATGAATAAGTTAATCAAAAGCTTTGAAGACAAACTTGGAGCAAAACTCAGATAAATAGAAATAAATTTTATGAGTAAAGAAAAGTCTCTTCCTGAATATGACATAAAGGTTTTACTTGCTCTCACTAAAGCATTGCAAGGAGATAAGCTTTTCTTTAAATTTTTGGCAAAGAATGGATATACGGAACTTGCAGCCTTTTCAAATTCCATAAGAGGAGATGTTGAGGCTTTGAAATGGTTATTTGCGAATGGTTTTCCTATTCTTGGAGTTTTGAGTAATGCTATTGGGGGGGAGAAGAAAGCTGTTAAGTGGGTAGAAGCCTCAAAGAATGAATTTTTGATAAAATTCTCTGAGGCTTGTAGGGGAGATAATGAAGCTTATATGTGGTTTAGAGAAAGAGACCTTAAAATATTTAATTATATGATTACCGAGATAAAAGATGTACAAAAAGTACAAGCAAAGGATAGAGTGTTTTGGTATAGATGGAAATAAAAATTATGATGAAAGAAAAATTTTATAGAAATGGTTATTTTAATGATACAATAAGTAGTACTATTCTTTTTATTGCAGCTTATTTATTCGTTTTATATATTTCTTTAGGTTCAACAGCATTTATTGCCTTTACGAACCACCTCACAATACCTATTGAAGTAGATAAAATAGATTTTGATAGAGCAGTTTCTTCAGATAAAGCAATTTGGGATTCTGCTGAAAACATTTTTGTTGTTTTCTCTTTTGCTCCAATAACAATTTTATTAATTGGGTTGCTTTCCCTTATTCTTACTCATCATTATCACTACAAAACTATAGGCGTTTTTCTTTTTTGGACAATGTTTCATTGTGTAATTAGATTCTCAGGCGATTTTATCTTTGGTCAGATTTATCATCTTTGGGGAGTTAATCTCGTAACAGATTTTATGGGACTTACCTACCCAAGTCTTTATCTTAAACTTTTCTTTATTGCCTTGACAATTAGTGCAACTATTTTCCTTTGTTATCTTTTAGTACCTTTTGTAAGAGTATTCTTTGATCCTTTCCGTAATCAAACACAAGAAGGAGTTAGGATTAATCTTATTTATCCTTCTCTTTTTGGAGCAGGAGTTTTGTTATTATGGTTTATCCCCATTTTCACTTTAAAAGAAATTAGTGTTATAGGATATTTTATAATTATGATATTATTTCTTTCCAACTTTACAATTAAAAGATATCGTTTCGTTGATTATGGAGATAGTTATGAAATAAATGATAGATTTAATATTAAGCTGAATATTATTCCAATAATTATCCTAATTATTATATTTGCTTCTTTAAAAGTATTTCTTACAAAAGGAGTAATAATTACAAGTTCAGGATTTAGAAGAGACCAGCTTGATAACATATTCTACATAACAATTCTTTTGACTTTATTAGTTTCTCTTTTACTATTTGTTGGATATGTTATTTATTCTATAATAAAAAAGAAGAGAGAGTTCCAAAAATATATGGAGGAAAATAAAACAAATGTAGTTGAGCAGACTATGGATGCAAGTTTTTTGGAAGGAACACGTTGGGATTATCAAGCAGACCTTTCAGATAAGGCAGATAAATACACCAATGGCGAATAAGCTTAGAACAATTAAAAACTATTTTTCTTTTAGTTTTCTTATCTTTGCGACTTAAAAAAATAATATTTTTATATGAAACAAAAAAATAATGGTTTGATTTTTAGCCTTACAATAATAGGTATACTCTACTTTATTTTTGGCTTTATTACTTGGCTCAATAGTGTTTTGATTCCTTTCTTAAAAGAAGCTTGTGAGTTGTCGGATTCTCAAGCATATTTAGTCACTTTTGCCTTCTATATTTCTTATTTTGTTATGGCTCTTCCTTCCTCTTGGGTTCTCAAAAAGACAGGTTTTGCTAAGGGAATGGCCTTAGGATTATTGATTATGGCTATTGGTTCTTTAGTTTTTATTCCTGCTGCAAATACAAGGAGTTATGTGATTTTCTTAGTAGGTCTTTTCCTTCAAGGCACAGGTCTTGCCCTTTTGCAAACGGCAGCTAACCCTTATGTAACTATTCTTGGTCCAATTGAATCGGCTGCAAAAAGAATGAGTATAATGGGGCTTTTCAATAAGATTGCAGGAATGATTGGTATATTTTGGCTCTCCAAGGTTCTTTTCTCCGATATGACTTCTTTGAGTGAACATCTAAAAACACTTACAGGAGAAGCGAGAGTATTAGAACTTGACTTACTTGCTCAAAGAATTATTCCTCCATATATAGGTATTGCTGTTGGGTTGTTTTTGTTAGCATTTATGGTTTTAATGGCACGATTGCCTGAGGTAGAAAATCAAGAAAGTGAGTATGAACAAAACTCACAAAAGAGTATTTTTAGTTTCCCTTATCTTTGGCTTGGGGTTTTAGCATTGTTTCTTTATGTTGGAGTTGAGGTAATAGCTATTGATACTTTGGGACTTTATGCTCAAAGCCAAGGAGTATCAAAAGAGATTGCTCCAATGTTAGGAACTTTTAGCTTGATAGCACTTACTATAGGTTATGTATTGGGAATAATACTTGTTCCTAAGCGTTTGTCTCAGAGCATGGCATTAACTTATTCAGCAGTATTGGGTTTTATTTTTGCAATTTTAGCAATATGTACTTCAGGAACTCTTTCCATAGTCTTTATTATACTTTTAAGCTTTGCTCATGCCTTGATGTGGCCTGGAATTTGGCCTTTGGCAATTGATAAACTAGGAAAACACACCCCTGTTGCTTCAGCACTTTTAATAATGGCAATTGCTGGAGGAGCTGTTTTACCTTTGATATATGGTTATTGGGCAACTCTTATTGAAAACAGACAAATACCTTATTTGATATTAATACCTTGTTATATATACATAGCTTATTACTCAATTAAGGGACACAAGTTAGGAAAGAAAAACTAATAAATCAGATAGAGATTATGGCTAAGGAAAAGAACTACTGTTCATTTTGTGGAAAAGATGAAAAAGATGTAAAATTTATGGTTTCTGCAATAGATGCAAATGTTTGTGATTCTTGTATTGATGAGCTTCATAAGATGAACGTAGAGAATAAGAGATTACAGAGCAAACGATTTCTTCAGAAACTTGAGATAAAAAAACCAAAAGAGATAAAAGAATATTTAGACCAATATGTTATTGGTCAAGAGGAGGCTAAAAAGGTACTTTCTGTTGCTGTTTATAATCACTATAAGAGATTAAACTATAATTTTGAAACTTTGAGTAAAGGAAGTTCTCAAGATGTTGAGATAGATAAATCAAATATTATTATTGTTGGACAGACAGGGACAGGAAAAACTCTTTTGGCAAGAACAATAGCAAGAATGCTTAATGTTCCTTTTACTATTGCAGATGCAACTGTTCTAACAGAGGCAGGATATGTTGGAGAAGATGTTGAAACAATACTTACTCGCTTATTGCAGGCAGCAGACTATGATGTAGAAAAGGCAGAGAGAGGAATAGTATTTATTGATGAGATAGATAAGATTGCTCGTAAAGGAGATAATCCTTCAATAACAAGGGACGTTAGTGGAGAAGGAGTCCAACAAGCATTACTAAAGCTTTTGGAAGGAAGCATAGTTAATGTCCCTCCTCAAGGTGGAAGAAAACATCCAGAACAAAAATTAATAGCAATTAATACCAAGAATATTCTTTTTATAGCAGCAGGAGCATTTAATAATATTGATAAGATTATAGGTAGAAGACTTAAATCAAATGCAATAGGTTATACTGAATCAAGTAATAGGAATGAAATTGACAGGGATAACCTTCTTCAATATATTCAACCGCAAGACATAAGAAGCTTTGGTTTAATTCCTGAATTAGTAGGACGTTTCCCAATTCTTACTCATCTTGACCCATTGGGCAAAGACGCCTTAAAGCGAATACTTATAGAACCTAAAAATGCAATAGTCAAGCAGTATAAGAAATTGTTTGAAATGGATGGAGTGAAGTTAAAGTTTGATGATGATGCCCTTGATTTCTTTGTAGAAAAGTCCATTGAGTTTGAATTAGGAGCAAGAGGACTTAGAGGAATGATAGAATCAGTTATGACCGACCTAATGTACGATACTCCAGAAACAGATAAGAAAGATATTACCATTACTAAAAAGTTTGCAGCAGAACAATTTGAAAGAATTGGAAATAAATTTAATAACTCAAATAATTAATCTCTGGCACAATTATTGTTACATGTTAGGTGTTTATAATTAAAATTGTATTTGAGATGAAAAAGTTTGGATTAATAATATTTATTTTCTTGCTTCCTATAATAGCAAACTCACAAGAAAAAAGAATAGTTACTTTTGCTACAATAATCAATGGAGATACAATCCCAATGAGTTACTTGAAAGAAGTAACAATTCAAGGATTTATTGCACCACTTACAGCCGAAGAGATAAGTAAGTATTCAAAACTGATACGCAATGTAAAGAAAACCTATCCTTATGCCAAACAAGCAGGTAAGCTACTTGAAACTTATAGTTTGGCTATGAAAGATATGGATGATAAAGACAGAAAAAAACTTATGAAGCAAGCAGAAGATGAAATTAATATGAAGTTTGGCTCAAGTCTTAAGAAGCTAACACGCAGTCAAGGAAGGGTTTTGATTAGATTAGTGGATAGAGAAACAGGAAATGACTCCTATACCTTAGTGAAAGAACTTAGAGGAAGCTTTAGAGCATTTTTCTATCAATCGCTCGGCAAATTATTCGGCTACAACCTTCGTTCAAAATACAATCCACAAACAAACGAAGAAGATAGAATGATAGAAAAGATAATCTTCGCCATAGAAACAAATAGAATATAAATGCAATACGGATTTTGTCATATAGGGATAGCCCCGCTTAGAAGAGAGCCAACCGAACAATCAGAACAAGTAAGTCAATTACTTTTTGGAGATGCCTTTAAAATATTGGATAAAAACAACCAAAGATTCCTAATCCAAAACTTTGATGATAGCTATGTTGGGTGGGTAGATGAAAAACAAGTAATAGAAATCAATTCAAATGAATACGAATCCTACACCAATACCGCAAAACAATTTGTAAGAGAAGCAATAGCCTACGTTTTTCAAACCAATACCATAACCGAAGAGAAAATAATCTACCCTGTTTACTTAGGCTCTCAAGTAATAGCACCCAAATTCCAGTTAAACAAGATAATATTTGAAATATCCGAAAGTTCAATAACCAAAAACCTCAATATTACCTCACTTCACCTTACAACCATTGCCCTAAAATATCTATCAACCCCATATCTTTGGGGAGGGAAAAGCCTTTTTGGGATAGATTGTTCAGGATTAACTCAAATGTGTTTTAAGCAAATAGGAGTAAACCTATTAAGAGATGCCTCAGAGCAAGTAAAACAAGGAGAAGAAGTACAAGAATTATCCTTAGCCCAAAAAGCAGACCTTTGTTTTTTAAAAAAAAAAAAAGGAAAGGTAGTACATGTAGGCATATATTTAGGAAATAATCAGATAATCCACGCCTCAGGACAAGTAAGGATAGACAAGATAGATACTAAAGGTATATTTCACGCCGATACTCACACTTATACCCACACACTTTACAAAATAAAAAGATACATTTAAGCGAAAACCCTGATTGATAAAAATTAAACTTAGTCTTTTTTGAAAAAGACTTGAGATAAATAAAAAAAGACTTGAGATAAATAAAATTATCTAGGGCAAAAAATAATTTATCTCCTAGATAATTTTTGATTATTCAAATATAAGTTCGCCTTTTGCTTTGTCTAATTTGAAACGTCCAAAGTTAGCTATGCCGTTTTTATTAACAATCATCTTATCAGTCATACCTTTCTTTACCAATACTTCATACTTGTCGGCATAGTGTTTGCCTATATAGGCTGTTTTAAAGATTAGTACAGATTCGTCCAATATATTACCTTGTGAATCAAAAGCTTTATCTTTGTCCTTAAAGTCATCTTTGGTAATTCTGCCTGATAGTAAGAAGTTCATAGCTACGTCCCAATCCAAAACTGCTGCATCACGGTATCTTTCATTGTAAATAGCTGGAACATTTGCTCCGTTTAGGATAATGTATAGCATTGCTTTTTCGGAATCAATCATTGTAAGCTTTATGTTGTTGTCAGTATAGACAATTGGTACGGTTGTTATTGGCAGAGGCTTATTGCCTTTCACCATATCAACTACTGGCTTATTTTGAGCTAAGTCTTCTATTGAGTCTAAATATTCGGCAGGTACATAATCTGTTCTTACTACTCTAAATTCTGAACGACGATTTAATTGATGTGCTGCTTCTCTTTCTTCAAATGTTTTTAAGCTGTTAATATAGCTTTCTGTTAGGGTTATTCCTTTAGGGAAAAGATAGGTTTTGCCATTAAATTCAGATTTAGTATCTGCAGTTAATGTTCTTGGTATTCTATCTCCATATCCTTTAGGTATTAGTCTTTCTCTATCTATTCCTCTTGCAAATAAAAAGTCAACAACAGCTTCTGCTCTTCTTTGAGAAAGTGTGTCATTGGTTACTTGTGGGAATGGTCTAATGTCGGTATGGGAGCGTAGTTCAATTACATAAGTAGGATTGTTTACCAAAACTACCAAAAGGTCAGAAAGGGAGTCTAAGTACTGGTCTTTTAAATCCCATTTTGCTAAATCATATCTTATTTCTGGAAGAACAACAGGGTCTTTTGCAATAGGTTTGAGTATGAAATCGCGTACAATATCTTTGCTGGTGGTTAGTCCAACGGTTGACTCTGTTGCTTCTTCATTCATATAATCTATTTGAGATACTTGAATGGTGTATTTTACATTGTATTTGATTTGTTTATCGGTAAATTCGTATTCTCCATTGCGGTTGGTTCTTGTTTCTTGAGTTGTTTTGTCAGAGCCAATTATTTTTACCTTTGCTCCTTCAATAAGTTGCATTGACTTATCGTCTCTAACCTTACCTTTAAGAGTGAAAAGCATTGGTGCTCTAAAGAAAGAATATATATCATCTCCTCCAACTCCTCCTTGACGATTAGAAGAGAAATATCCTGACTCTTCTGCTGCATCTGATTCGTCTTCGTTAGGGTTATAGATAATTCCTATTTCATCATATTGAGTATTTATAGGAAATTTTAAGTTTACTGGGTCAGTCCATTCGTCATTTTCATATTCTGTGTAGAAAAGGTCATAACCCCCCAAGCCTGCCAAACCATCAGAAGAATAGTACATGCGAGTATCTGTCCTTAGGAAAGGAAACTGTTCTTTGCCTTCGGAGTTAATATGTTTTCCTAAATTGGTAATATTGGAAAAAGGCTCGTTAATATTTTCTCTTGTAGCTTTCCAAAGGTCATAATCTCCTTGTCCTCCTGGACGATTGGAAGAGAAATAAATTGTCAGCTCATCAGAGGTTACTGCCGGGTGAAGATAGTTGTAGGCAGTATCTCCTAAGTCAAGCTTAACGAATGATGAGGCATCTTCTTCTTGTGAAGTTGTTTTTGCTTTATTTGCTGTGGTTGATTGTCTTCCTTTTCCCTTTCCTTTTCCCTTTGCTGGTTCAATAGGACGGCTATATATGGCACAATTAAGGTCTTTATTAGCCATAATTTGACATCTTGAAAAGTAGTAGTTTCTGGTCTTTCCTCTGCTTACAATTACCAATTCTCCTTCGTTTGCTTCATCGGTATTTACATCTATTTCAGTAAAAAGAGTAGCTTCTCCCAACTCTCCTGATTTAAGTTTTTGTGCAGTGTATATATTAGATAAATACTCTCCTGTCCAAGCGTCTTTCAAAGAATTAGCGTCAATAGGACGAGAAGTAGTAAACATTATTTCATCTGTTTTATCTGGAAGAATAAATTTTGGAGCCCAATCGTTCCATTCAGTATTTACTTCTTTTTCGTTTTTAATTTGATGTTTTGTTGGGTTTTGCATCCATTCCTTTGCCAAAGCTATTGAGGATAATCTTCTTTTTGCCAACTCATCATTAGGAACTAATTTAAGATATTCCTTATAGTTATGTTCTGCATCGTCCCATTCTCCTCTGAAACGTTGGAAGTCTGCCATATGAAGGAAAATTTTAGGTTGTGTAGTATAGTATCTTGCTTTAACAAGACGTTGATATGTTTTTATAGCTTGAACCTTATCGTCCATATAGCGATAACATTCTGCCTGTTGGAACAATATTCTATCTCTTTCCTGACGATTAAGTTTTACATCAGCATAAGCCTCCTTGTATAGGTCAGCAGCAATAGTATATTGTTTGGCAAAGAAAGCTTCGTCAGCTTTTTCGGTTAAACTTTGTTTCTGAGCATAAACTCCAAAACTTAAACAAATTAGCGTTAAAGTAATAAAAACATTCTTGAACTTCATATATCTTATATTATTTATCTTCTTTTTTATTATCAACCTACAAAAGTACAATATTTTTTGTATATTCCTAATAATTAATTACGTTTTAATTGAATTATTGTTTCCATACAGGTAAGTAAACGTAAAATATTGTGCCTTTATTCTCTTGAGAAACAAAATCAATCTTTCCTCCAATAGTTTCTATTATGCTTTTCACTATTGCAAGCCCAAGTCCGCTTCCTTCTATCTTTGTAGTAAACTCAGGAGAGAAAACCTTATCAATATTTTCTGCCTTAATTCCACAGCCATTATCTTTTATACTAACCCTGCAAAGATTATCTTCTTCACTAACCTCTATTTCTATTAACCCATCTTCCTTATTATATATTGCTTGAATAGAGTTTTTGATTAAGTTATTGAATATTCTAATATATTGTTGCTTATCTCCTATTACATTTATTGGATATGGATAAGGGTTATTATACTTGATTTCTATTCTATCTTGATTTTCAAAAATATTAATTACCGTCCTCAAACACTCATCAATATTAGTATGCTCATTAACATTAATATTATCCTTAGCATAGTCCGAAAATTCTGAAGCAATCTCTGAAAGGGTGTTAATTTGCTCTATTAAAGCAGGAGTTACCTCTTGAAAGAGTTCGTGAAACTTAACAATATCGGTAGATTGTAGTCTTTGGAGTTGCTGAATAGAAAGTTTCATAGGAGTAAGAGGGTTTTTTATGTCGTGAGCCACTTGTTTTGCCATTTCCCTCCAAGCACCTTCTCTTTCCTTCTTTAGTAAAAGCTTTGCACTCTCGTCCAATTTATCAATCATTGCATTATACGATAAAATCAAATTTCCCAACTCATCTTTTCTTGACCATTTAATCTTCTCATTTCTTTGGTCTAACTTCACTAAACGCATTTTTTCTTGCAGCTGTCTTAGAGGTTGAGTAATGAAATTTGAAAGAAGAATAGATATAATCAAAGCAATGGTTATCCAAAGAATGTAAATGTTAATAAAAGCAGAAACAAATTCAAGTATTTTATCTTCTAAATTTTTTTGCTTAATAATATATGGAATATGGAGATAACCTATCTCTTTGTCATTATCAACAATTCTCATATAGGAAGCACTATAATTCCTGTTGCCTATTCTTTCCTCTTGATAAATAAGCGGACTTGTGCTTGTCTGGAGTTGATGAAGAGCATCGCTATTAATATACTGACTGATTATACCTTGAGAAAATATTATTGGACGAGAGGTGTTGATAAGAAAACCTTTGGTGTCATAAAGGTTGATATCTGTTAGAAAAGTATTTGAAAGATTAACTAAATCATAGTAAATATCTTCATCGCTATGCTTAGGGTTTGTGAAAATATCTTTTATTTCATAACTTATGGATTGTGTTTTCTCAATTAAAATATCCTTATTCGTCTTATCGTTAAGCTTGTTAAAATACTTAATAGCGATACTTCCAAACACAATAAAAGAAATCAAAAATATACTAATCAAAGTTATTTGTAAGCTACTGCTTAGGGTAATACCACCAATTGAAAATATCCGTCTTGGATTTGTGAATATAATGATTAGTAAAATGGATATAGAAGAAAACAAGAAAAGATAAGAAGGTATTGAAAGCTTATCAAAAAGAGTTTGTTCCTTAATGCTTCCAACCCAAACGGTATTATTTCTCAAGTTCTTTTTAACAAAGTGTAAGAAACCATTTTCTTTATACCAGTTGTTTTGCTTATTGCTTAGATGCATAGGATAATCATAATCTCCAAACTGCAATACCAAATCATTATGCTGATATACTCCAAAATAGTTAATGTCCACTTGAGAAGACTTTTCCTTTGCCTCCATATTAATCAACAAGTCAGGATAACCCATTTCCTTTGACGCCTTCTTTTCAACGCAATCAATAAAGATTAATCTTGTTTTTCCTTGATGAGATGTTTCAAAATAACCTATATATGCCTTCTCTGTCAAATTCCTGTTCTCCCAATAAATAGACTTACTATTTACTATCTGCCTTGCCCCCTCAAGCCTTGACTTAAAATATTCTTTGCTGTTAATATGTCTTTTTAATGGCGGAATAAATAAAGACTCATTGGCATAACAAACAATAATCTCAATGCTATATGTTTTATTAAGTTCCTCCAAATACCTCTCCTCAATATAATCTTCAAGCTCCTTATTTTTTATTCTGCTATTTCTGTCATTAATCTGCTTATCTGCATTTATGCCTTTCTCTATATTCAAAAGCAAAGCCTCTGCCTCCTTATCCTCCGAGTCAGAAATCTTTGTCAGAGCCGTTTCTAAGAAAACTCTTTCCTTTTGCGAATTATAGGAATAAAGAAGTATCCCATTGATAACAGAATAAAGGATAAGGATAATTATATAATATAGTATAGGTGAAAGTTTGGGCTTAAAAATATCTTCTTTCAAAACAGAAACAAAAAGAATAATAAGAGCAAGAGATATTGAAAGTACAGAGATAATTGATAACTTATTTATAAAACAAAGTATTGATAATAATGAAGCAAGAAGAATGATAATATAGGTTAGCTTATTAGTTTTTGAATTAATCTTTGAGGATGCAAGAAGACTTTTTGCCACCATATATAATATATAGGAAGCAAACATAACTTGAAATAGAAGCAAAATAACCTCTACATCAAAACTAATAATGCCTGCTAAGGAAATTATTTCATTAAAACCTTCCATAAGAAGAGATATAAAATAGAAATAACCCCAAGTTACAGGTATTAATAAAAGTTGAATGGAGAGCATTGAGTTTTTCTTTAATAGGGAAATATCAATGCTTTGAATAAGTAGATAAGTTAGTATTTGAAAGCTAAAAACTTCTAAGGCACTAAAGCCTGCATTGTTCCAAGAAATAATAACTTTTGAGAAATCAATATTGCAAATAAAAGAATAAGCATCTAAAAACCTTAGCCCAAGAAGCAAAACAATATAAGCAATAAGCAAAAATACCCACCTAAATAATTGTTTGTTTGGATTAATAAGGATTTGGATTAGCTTCCCTACCAAGAAAAGAACTACTAAGAAAATCAAAGAAAGAGTATAGCTAAGTAAAGAGTTGGAGTGATGATTATACTTAGAATAATCTAAAAAGAAAGAAGTCTTGTTATTTATTTTTATTGGATACTTAGTAGGGGTATAGGTAATAGAAATGTCGGCATTATCCTCTAAATCAAACTTAGGATTAAAATCATTGCTCAAATAGCTATTATTTATGGGGTAGTTTTTCTTGATAAGTGATACATATAATATTATGCTATCGTTTTTCTTTTCCCTGTTGAGAATATAATAACCATTTGACAGCTTAATAACATCGCTATTAAGATTACGGGTAAACCTTTTAGGTAAAGGCACATCATTATTACTCCAAGAAACAAGGTTATATTTATAATATACAAACCTGTCTCCATTTTTCTTAATAGAGTTAAATTCGGAGTTTATTTTTGTTTGGAGATTTTGAGTTATTGCATTTGGGGAGTGATTTTTGAACTCCAACAAGCCCAAGAAGACGAGCAAAATAACCAATACAGCTATCCAAACGCTCAAGGTTTTCCAATTATATATTGGTCTAAGATTAATATTCACTCCAGCAAATTATTTTTCAGCAAAAATAATAAATAAATTCCTTACTCATAGCAAAATCAAAGAAAAAAGTATAACGCTAAACCCAAACAAATAAGACTTGCCATAACTCAAAACTTCTTTTCAAAACATCAAAACTAAATAATGACGACACTAAAACGAAGTTTTTACGACTTCAAAACGCAGTTTAGACGACCTTAAATCTTCGTTTTTACGAGGTCGAAATGGCATTTCGTTGCCATGAAATGCCATTTCATCTATAACGAAATGCCATCTCGTTGAAAGGAAATGCCATTTCGACTTCATAAACTCTTCGTTTTAATGTCGTGAAAACTTCGTTTTAGTGTCATCAAATCTTCGTTTAGAGGTTGTTAAAAGCTTGTTTGGATAAAAATAATTTTATTATAAAAGGAAGTAATTTATTATTGATTTATGCAACATAGAATAATCAAAGTATTTAGCTTTTATAAAAATCAATCTTTCTGTAATTATTAAATTAAAAAGCTAAAGAATTAATAGTGGCGTTTCTAAATTTTGTCTGATAATTAATAATATAATAATTATACATTAGTATTGATTGTATTATGTGATATTATTTTTGTTGTTAGAGATAAGCAATTCTTGTAATATTAGAACTTATTTATATATTAAATGGTAAAAAATGATTATTTTTGCTGTTTAATTTACTATTAGTATAATAAAATCAAGTAAATTAACGTAAAGAGCATAAACAATTAAACAAAAAACAAAAAATTATGACACCAGAAACAGGATTAATGGGAGGAAATATTATTTATTGGATAATCTTCATAGGTACAGCCCTAATGAGTTGGCTTGTAAGTGCTAATTTGAAAAGAAAATTTACAGCTTATTCTAAGATTCCAACAGAAAGAGGAATGACAGGAAGAGAAGTGGCTGAAAAGATGCTTCACGACCAAGATATTTATGATGTAAAGGTTCAATGTGTTGAAGGACAACTAACCGACCATTATAATCCAATAACCAAGGTTGTGAATTTGAGTAGAGAAGTTTATGAGGGGGCTAATGTTGCTGCAGCTGCTGTTGCTGCTCACGAATGCGGACATGCTGTTCAACATGCAACGGCTTATTCATGGCTTATGCTTCGTTCACGTCTTGTACCTGTTGTTAGCTTTGCTTCAAAATGGGTTATGTGGGTAATTCTTGCAGGATTGATATTGATAAATAGTTTTCCAAGTCTTTTATTGGCAGGTATTGTATTATTTGGACTTACAACCTTATTTAGCTTTATTACTCTTCCTGTTGAAATAAATGCTTCACAGAGAGCATTGGTTTGGTTGGAAAATCATCAAGTTACTTCCTCTCAAAGCCACGATAAGGCTCAAGGAGCTCTTAAGGCTGCTGCCTATACTTACGTTGTAGCTGCTGTATCTTCTTTGGCTTCGCTCCTATACTATATTGCAATTTACATGGGAAGAAGAGATTAAAATAATATTATAAATGTCGCTATTTGAATTTTTAAAGAGTAAGGTGTTTTTTAAGAATTTAGGCATTATTAGTGCCGTATTCTTTATCATACTTATAATTGCTTTTATTTGCTTGAACTTCTACACTCGTCATGGCAAGGAATATGTTATGCCTAACATAGAGGGAAGTCTTTTGGAAGAGATTGAAGATATTGAAGAAATGAAACCATTCAAAGTAATTATTATTGATTCAATCTATACCCCAGGTGAGCATGCAGGTAAGATAATCTCTCAAGACCCTAAGGCAGAATCTAAGATTAAGAAGGGAAGAAAGGTTTATGTTGTTATCACTTCTTCCATTGGAGAAAATATCCCTATGCCTAACTGCAAAGACCAAAGTGTTCGTTCGGCAGTTAATCAGCTTACAAATGCTGGTTTAAGAGTAGGAAAGTTTATCTTTAATATAGGAGATTTCAATAGCGTTGTTGTAGGTCAAAGATATAAAGGTAATCCAATTGCTGAAGGCACACAAATACAAAGAGGGGAGGAGATTGATTTAGTTGTGGAGATGAATCAAGAGAAATACACAACTGAAATGCCAAATATTATTGGTCTAACCGAGCCAGAGGCAGAAAAGAAACTTTGGGAGGCAGCTCTTAATGTTGGAAAGAAAACTTTTGAAGGGAAGAAAGATATTTCTCACTCTAAGGTTGTTTCTTTCTCTCCTAATAGTAGTAGTGTTACAAAAGGGACAACTGTTAGTATTACTTTTATGAATGATACAAAGTCAAACTACAAAGAAAGGGTTAAGAGTTTTAAGATGTCAACTCCAGAGCCAGAGGTTGAAGATACAGAAAATCTAATAATGGAAACAAATGAAGAGTTATAAAAGCAGGATTGTCCTTATTGTTTTATTCCTTATTCTTCCTTTTTTTGCAAGTAGCCAGTTTATATTGACAGAGGCAGGAAAGCCAAAAGGAGAGATAAAAAATAAAGATAAGAGAAAGAGTATTAACACTATTGTTCTTCCTTTTATTGAGGATTTCTCCGACTATACCAATATTCCTAATACAGACTTATGGGAAAACTCTGGAGCATGGGTTAATTATGATTATCCTGTTTTCCCTCCTACAATTGGTGTGGTAACCTTTGATGCAATTGATTCAGAAGGACAATTGTATGAAGGAGCAAATACAACAGGATTTTCTGCAGATACCCTAACTTCCTGTAAAATACGTTTAGATTCTACATTGCTTCCAACACCAACCAAGCTAAGTCCTAAAGATAGTATTTATCTTAGCTTTTATGTTCAACCTGGTGGAGGGATTGGACAAATATGGAATAATATTGGAGCAACACCAGCAAAGAAAGATTCTTTGGTCCTTCAGTTCTTTAGTTTAACTCAAAATACATGGAATAGCGTATGGAAAACAGAGGGTCTTAGAGTGGATAGTATTTTCGCAAAGGATAGCACATATTGGCTCTTTGTTAATATTCCTATCTTAGATACAATATACTTTAACTCGGAGTTTCGTTTTCGTTTCCTCAACTTCGCCTCCTTAGATAATAACCCTTCATTTACTTATGTTGGAAATTGCGACCATTGGCATTTAGATTATATATATTTGAATAAGGATAGGAAATATGATGATAAAACAATAAGAGATATAGCTTTCGTTAATCCTGCTCGCTCACTATTAAAAAACTATCAGGCAATGCCAGCCGTTCAGTTTGCTCCAAATGATATGGGAGAGAATATTGATATAAAGATAGTGAACCTTTCAGACATTGCTCTTAGTTCTCAATATAAGTACTATGTGTTTGATAAGACGGGAGCAGAAGTAACTAATTATAATGGAGGGTTTGAAAATATATATCCTTTTATTCAAACGAAAAACTTCCAAACATCGCCCAACCACGCCAATCCTCCAATCAATTTTACTTATCCTGTTAATACTAATGAGTGGAAAAGGTTTGAAGTAATGCATATTGTTAAGGAAGGAGTAGGGCAGGATAGTCGTACAAATAATGATACAATACGTTTTGAACAAGTTTTTGAGAACTATTTTGCTTACGATGATGCAAGTGCTGAAAATGGATTTGGAATAGAGCCAAACGGAGTTTCCAACCTTGCTGTTGGCTTTAATCTTAATGTTCCAGATACCCTAACGGCAGTAGATATATACTTTAACTCTACTTACCATGACGCCAATCAAAAGCCTTTCTATCTTTGTGTTTGGAATAGCTTGGCAGGCAAACCTAATGACAGTATATACCGCTCCAGCACATATCTAACTCCAGAAACAGAAGGGCTTAATAAGTTTACACGATATTATTTGGACTATCCTCTATTGATAGAAGAAGGCGAGTTTTTTGTATCCATTCAAACAAAATACAGCAACTATCTTAATATAGGCTTTGACAGAAATACTGATGCCTCATCTAAAACATTTGGAAACTGGGCTAACTCATGGGAACAAAATACCCTTTTCAAAGGCTCTATAATGATACGTCCTTACTTCGGATACAAGGCAACAATAGGATTAAGTGAGGTTGCAAGAGAAGATATTAACCTTTCAATATACCCTAATCCAACTAATGGAACATTAAATATAAGTATAGACAACAGCCTGTTTAATAAGTCAAGCTACGAGATAAGAATAGTAAATATGCTTGGCAAAGAGGTTTACAAGAGTGCTTTTAGACCACAAATCAACCTTTCCAACCTTACAAATGGAGTATATATACTATATATTATAGACAAACAAACTCATCAAACTAAGAAAGAGAAACTAATAATACAGAGATGATAGAAGAGACAAACCTTTTACAAGAGGAGGAAAATGAATTATTTGAGAACTACCGCATAGAAGTTGATAAGGGACAAAGCCTCTTGAGGATAGATAAGTTTCTTATGGATAGGATTGAACAAACCTCAAGAAACAAAATCCAACAAGCTGCAAAAGCCGACTGCATAAGAGTAAATGATAAGCCCGTTAAGCCAAATTATAGAGTAAAACCAGGTGATATAGTACAGATATTTCTTCCAACGGCACCTCGCGAAATAGAGATAATTCCACAAGATATACCTTTAGATATAGTTTATGAAGATGAAGATTTGATAGTGGTAAACAAACAATCCGAAATGGTTGTTCACCCTGGTTATGGCAACTATACAGGAACACTTCTTAATGCTCTAACCTTTCATTTTCAAAACCAAAAAGACTCTCAAGGAAATCCAATACGCCCATTAATGGTGCATAGAATAGACAAAAACACCACAGGATTACTCCTTGTTGCTAAGAACGAAGTCTCACAAACCATTCTTGCAAAGCAGTTTTATGACCATTCCATTGAAAGAACCTACACAGCAATAGTATGGGGAGACTTTGACCAAATGGAAGGAACTATAACAGGAAATATAGGTCGCTCGCTCAAAGACAGAAAGATAATGCAGGTTTTTCCACAAGGAGATTACGGAAAGGAAGCCATAACTCATTGGAAGGTATTATTTCGTTTTGGATACATAACTCTTATTCAATGCAAGTTGGAAACAGGACGAACACATCAGATTAGAGCTCACATGAAATACATAGGACACCCTTTGTTCAATGACCAAACCTACGGAGGCGACCAAATAATCAAAGGAACAACCTATTCCAAATACAAACAATTCGTTCAAAACTGCTTCAAACTTCTTCCACGACAAGCCCTTCATGCAACCACCCTTGGCTTTATTCACCCTACAACAAAGAAAGAGATGTTCTTTGAAACACCCCTTCCAGAAGATATGCTTATGGTAAAAGAGAAATGGGAAAACTATATAAACTACAATCGCCCTATTGAAGAAGAAGCCCCAGAAGAGGAGATAAACAAATCCAAAAACGAAGTTTCCAGCCTAAAGTAAAGTATAAATATATAATGAATATCGGTCTTATGCTATATCCATTATAGTATAAACGCTATACTCATTATAAGGATATTGACATAACATTATAGTATAAACGCTATACCCATTATAGTATAAACGCTATATCCATTATAGTATAAACGCTATACCCATTATAGTTATAATGTAGGGTACATAAGACTGATTTTCGTTGTGCGATATAACTATATTGATTATACGGAATACATTATTATACGTATCATTAACCACTAATCATTAACCACTAACCATTAATATATGGTTGCGATTTTATTAGCAATATTTATTCCGTCAATAGCACTTGATGTTATTCCTCCAGCCATTCCTGCTCCTTCACCACAAGGATATAGACCTGAAATTTGTATGTGTTGCAGGGTTTCTTTATTTCTCGGAATACGAACAGGTGAGGAGGTGCGAGACTCTAACCCTATGAGGTTTGCCTCTTCACAAATAAATCCTTTCATCTTTTTTCCAAAGTCATTAAATCCATGATGAAGGCTTGTGGAGATAAATTTTGGAAGAATTTTATTGAGATTTGCAGGGACAACTCCGCATAGATAAGAAGTTTCCTTTATTGTAGAAGAAGGCTTATTGCTCATAAAATCAATCAAACGTTGTGCTGGAGCAGCAAGGTTTTTGTCGGCTGCTTCAAACATCTTTCTCTCTATATCTTCTTGAAGTTTCATAAGAGATAAGGCTCCGTAATTGCTATATTGCTTTGCATCTTCTTCATTAACGCTTACAACAATCCCCGAATTGGCAAAGGCTGAGCCTCTGAAAGAGTTTGACATACCATTAACAACAAGTTCTTCAGTATTTGTTGATGCAGGGATTATTATCCCACCAGGGCACATGCAGAAGGAGAATATGCCTCTTCCTTTATGGTTAAAAGCTAAGTTATATGATGCAGCAGGCAGGAGTTTGGAGTAGTTGCTGGAGTGATATTGTATTTGATTGATAAGCTCTTGAGGGTGTTCTATCCTTACTCCCATTGCGAAAGGTTTGGCTTCAATAGCCCATTTCTTTTGGTCAAACAGATAATAAATATCTCTTGCACTATGTCCTGTTGCAAGAATTACTCTATCGCTTTCTATTCTATCGCCCTTTTGAGTTATAACACCCTTAATCTTCATGTCTTTAATTATGAAATCAACAACCTTTGTGTTGAAGTGATATTCTCCTCCACATTCTTCTATTGTTTTGCGGATATTCTTAATAATAGAAGATAGTTTGTCTGTTCCGATATGAGGATGAGAGTTTACTTTAATATCTTTATCGGCACCATGTTCAATAAAAATATCCAATACTTCTTCTATGTTTCCTCTCTTATTGGAGCGAGTATATAACTTACCGTCAGAGAAAGTTCCAGCTCCACCTTCCCCAAAACACCAGTTTGATTCTGTATTGATAACACCCTTACGAACCATTTGAGCGAGGTCTTTTTTCCTTTCGCTAATGCTGTTGCCTCTTTCTAATATAATGGGCTTAATGCCTTTTTCAATGAGCTTAAGACTTGCAAATAATCCTGAAGGACCAGCTCCAATAACAATTACGCTCTTAGAACTGTCTACTCTCTTATATTTTCTTTTGGGGGATATATTTTCTTTTGTTTCTAAGGCTGTTTCCTTGTCCTTTGTGTTAAGAATAGCCTTTATCCTATAAGTAACAGGGCTTTTTCTTGCATCAATACTTCTTTTTACAACCTCAATATCTTGGATATTCTTTATATTAATCCCTGTCTTTTTTGAAACAGCTTTCCTAAGAACTTCTTGGTCTATTAACTCTTCGGGCAATAGATTAATCTCTATTTCTTTACTCATCTTTTTGACTATTCAAAGGTAAGGTTAATATAAAATATCCTTGTTTTATATTTGTCAATAATATTTGAGAAAGGTTTTTGTTCTTCTGGGATATGTAGGTTATTAATCCCGAAGGAAGATTTGAGTTCAATGCCAAACTTAAAGTATTGCAGATAAAAGTCAAAGCCTGCTCCAAGGGTGTACATCCAGTCGTTGTTTTCAACTCTTAGCAGCATATCCTCTTCAGATATTTTCTTTTTCTTTAAGGAAGCTAAGTCGTAAGCGTGTTTTGCTCCAGCAATTATATAAGGACGGAAGTCTCTCCAGCGTTTTGATTGTATCTTAAACTCTAAAGGAGTCTCCAAATAAATAGCTTCAATATTAGTATGTTCTGTTTTTATATTACCATTAGCATCAAGAGTATTGAAATTAAACCTTCTTTCACCAAATGTTACTGTTGGAACAAGCCTTAATCTTAAATATTTGAAAAGCATTAAATCCCCACTAACTCCAAGTTGAAATCCATGTTGAGAATCAACATTCATACCTAACACCTTATCGGGTTGAGGTAAAACTTCCTTAACTTTCAAAAGGGAAGAGAACTGATTATACCCCAAAATAAAACCAAACCGAAGTCTTCTTTCATCAAAATGGGGTAAATTGGGTGGTCGTTGCTGGGCAAAAAGACTTAATGCCAATAAAATTGAAGTACAAAATACTATGATTAGTTTTCTCATTCTTTATTTTAAATTCTATCTGATAGAATTAAACGAACTTTTTCATAATTAATTGTGCTATTCTCTCCTAAAGACCAATTTCTATCTTTTATTCTTTGAACAATAGGCTCAATACACGTTTTATCTAATCCAACATGGCTAAGGCGAGTAGGAATACGAATTGAAGTAAAGAAATCTTCAGTAGCCTTAATTGTCTTGTCAATCTTTTCATCATTCTTACCTTCTCTAATACCAAACACTCTTTCTCCAAGTTGAATAATCTTTTCTCCCTTTTCATCTCTCATAATTTTCATAACACCAGGGAGAACAATTGAAAGAGTAGTTCCATGGTCTATATTGTAGAAAGCTGTTAGTTCATGTCCAATCATATGGGTTGCCCAATCCTGTACAGCACCACAAGCAATCCAACCATTTAATCCCATTGTTGCAGCCCACATTAAATTTGCCCTAACTTCATAGTCCATTGGGTTAGCAAAAACCTTAGGAGCTTCTTCAATTAATGTCATTATTATACTCTCTGCAAAGCGGTCTGAAATCTGATTCCTTACAGGGTAAGTCAAATATTGTTCCATAACATGTACGAATGTATCGGCAATTCCGTTGGATATTTGTCTTTCTGGCAAAGTATAAGTTACTTGAGGGTCCAATATAGAAAACTTAGGAAAACAATGCTCACAATGGAAAGACCTTTTTTCTAAGGTTTCTTTCTTTGTGATAACAGCACCTGAATTCATTTCAGAGGCAGTTGCAGGAAGAGTCAAAACAGTACCAAAAGGCATTGCCTTTTTAATATATTTGCCATCTGTTTCCAATATCTCCCATTTATTATTTGGCTCATAGTAGCAAGCAGCTACAATAAATTTGGTAGCATCAATAACACTACCTCCTCCAACAGCAAGAACAAAATCAATATTGTTTTCCTTAATAAAGCTAACACATTTTAAGCAAGTTTCGTAGTGAGGATTAGGTTCAATCCCACCAAATTCAAAAAACTTTCTTTCACCCAAAGCTTCAACAACCTGCTCATAAACGCCATTCTTCTTAATGCTACCTCCTCCATAAGTAATCAAAACCCTGCTATCTTGAGGAACAAACTTATCCAATTTCTTAATTGTATCCTTCCCAAAAATTATTCGAGTAGGATTATAAAACATAAAATTCTTCATATCTCTTTGTCTTTAATTTTTATTATATATGGCTTATCCTTTCCTTGCAAAAGAATAAATAATTCTTAATACTTATGAAACTATACTTATAATTTATCGCAAACCTCCGACAAAAGCAATTGCTTATTTATAGGAACAACGCCAACTTGTTCACAAACCAAGCCTCCTGCAAGATTAGATATTTCGGCAATTGTTTTGAAAGGAAGTTTTAGTGCCAAACACAGAGAAGCAACACTAATAACCGTGTCGCCAGCTCCCGAAACATCGGAAATAGACCTCTTATGTGCAGGAATAATTACCATATTATTTTGCTTTAAGCCATAATCTGCAATAAACACTCCATTCTCACTAAGGGTAATAATAATAATTTGAGATTTTATCTTATGATGCAAAAGATTGGAAGCATCAACCAAATTATTAATAGAAGGAAGGTCAAACTCTATCTTCAATCCTTCCTTTAACTCTTTTAGGTTAGGCTTGAAGAGAGTAACATTCTTATATGCAAGAAAGTTCTTTTTCTTAGGGTCAACTGTTGTTGGGATATTTTTCCTCTTTGCTAACCGTACAACACTTGCAATTAAAGTTGGAGTAATCACACCCTTGTCATAGTCTTGAAATATAATAGCGTCTATTTTATTTGTTTTAATAATATTAGATATAGAAGCCATAAACTCTTTTTCATCTTCTTCCGACAATGGAGTAGTTATCTCTTGGTCAACTCTAAGCATCTGAATCTTATTGCCCAATATTCTTGTTTTAACGGTTGTCTCCCTATGTTTTGAAAGCATTATGCCTTCCTTAGTCATATTAAGCTTCTTCATTAAAGCAAGAACAATCTTGGCTTTTGCATCATGTCCAACAACAGAACAAAGAATAGGGTTAGCCCCCATCGCTTTAATATTCAAAGCAACATTAGCAGCACCACCCAATCTATCTTCTGTCTTGTCAATAGTTGCAACAGGAACAGGAGCCTCAGGAGAAATTCTATCAACCCTTCCCCACATATATGAGTCAATCATTACATCTCCAATAATCAAGATGTTCAAATCATCAACCCTGTTAAAAATCTTCTTATAGTCCATAAACCTTTAATCTAAATTGATATTTCACCTCTCAAAGAAGAGTTGAGCATTTCAATAATTTGTTTTTTATCTTCAAAGTTTCCAAGCAAGAACATTAGTTTAGAAATAGCAGACTCAGTAGTAATATCGTGTCCACTTATCACTCCAATCTCTGCCAAATGAGCCGAAGTCTCGTAATGCCCCATAGCAACAGAGCCAGCCTTACATTGAGTTACATTATAAATAATAATCCCCCTTTCAATAGCTTTTTGCAAAGTATCAATAAACCATTCTTGAGTCGGAGCATTACCCGAGCCATAAGTCTCCAATACAACACCACGCAAGCCTTCCATAGAAAGAATAGTTTTAAGATAAGCTTCCTTTATACCAGGGAATATTTTAATAAGAATAACATTATTGTCAAGCTTCTTATAAGTCCTAAACTTGGAATTAGGTTTTTGAAGGAAAAGATGCTGTTTGTAAGTAATATTAATACCAACCTTAGCCAAAGAAGGGTAATTGCCAGAATAGAAAGCCTCAAAATAATCAGCATTAATCTTTGTAGTACGATTACCTCTAAAAAGTCTATCCTCAAAGAAAATACATACTTCAGGAATACACACACTATCATTTGAAGCAATCTCAACAGCACCAATAATATTTTCTCTGCCGTCAGTTCTAATCATACCCAAAGGCAGTTGCGAGCCAGTAAGAATAACAGGTTTGGCAAGATTTTCCAGCATAAAACTTAAAGCCGAAGCCGTATAGCTCATAGTATCCGTTCCATGAAGGACAATAAAGCTATCATATTTCTCATAATTCTTTTCAATCACCTCAACCAGCCCAATCCAATATTCAGGCATCATATTGGAAGAGTCAATAATTGGGTCAAACCTATACGAGTCCAATTCGCAGTTAAACTCTCTCAAAACAGGCAGAGCCTCATATATTTTAGACATATCAAATGGTAGAAGAGCACCAGTTTTCTTGTCTTTTACCATACCAATAGTCCCCCCAGTATAAATAACTAAAATCTTTTTCATTATCAAAAACTATTTTTCCAAACAAAGCACAAAGTTACAAATAAACTTAGATAAACTCCTATTACCCTGTAAAATCTTTTTATATTTTTGTCTTATAAGTCTTTCTATTGCGTAAAGAAAATAGAAACACATATATAAATTTTAATCTCTCTTAATTTTTAAGTTTCTTGCAATAATTACTGGCTTATCTAAATAGAAATATTTCTTAATTATCAAGCATATAATACAGATTAAACCCTTTTTGAAAATTCAAAACGAAGTAATGACGACACTAAAACGAAGTTTTTACGACTTCAAAACGCAGTTTAGACGACCTTAAATCTTCGTTTTTACGAGGTCGAAATGGCATTTCGTTGCCATGAAATGCCATTTCATCTATAACGAAATGCCATCTCGTTGAAAGGAAATGGCATTTCGACTTCATAAACTCTTCGTTTTAATGTCGTGAAAACTTCGTTT
>CAYFWD010000011.1:34135-36303 GCA_964346795.1 uncultured Bacteroidaceae bacterium | reverse complement strand
AGAATGTTTGTTAGCTTAGGTTATTGGGGGTTGTTTTTGGCGAGTTTTCTTAGCTCTACTGTGGTGCCTATGAGTTCGGAGGTGGCTTTGGTTACTCTTATTGCTCTTGGGTTAGACCCTGTGTGGTGTGTGATTGTGGCTACTTTGGGGAATTCTCTAGGGGGGATGACCTCCTATGGCTTGGGATACTTGGGTAAGTGGGAATGGCTGGAAAAATATTTCAAGACTCCTAAGGAAAAGGTGGAAAGGTTTCAAGGCAGGATTAAACGTTGGGGACCTGCCATTGGGCTTTTTGCTTGGCTGCCTTTGGTGGGGGATTTGATTGCTATTGGGCTCGGGTTTATGAGGTTAAATCCGTGGCTTTCGTGTCTGTATATGGCTATAGGGCGATTGATTCGTTTTTCTTTGGTAGGTGGGGTGATGCAGTTCTTCTAATTTTATTATCTTTGCATCTTATAAATATGTTTTTATGATGAATTTTCTAAGAGTTTTATTGGTATTTATTGCTTTAAGCATCAATCTTTATGGGGTCTCGCAAGTGGATACTCTGTCTTCGGATTCTTTGATTGACTACTCTCCTGCCTTTGATGAGGCTCCTTTGGAGGATGAGTTGGAGGATAGTTTGGAGCTAAAGTATAATACTATATTGATGGAATATAATAATGCTAAGGGTGAGATTGAAGAAAGGAAGAATGAGATTGAGAGTTTGACTAAGGAGATTGAGGACTTGCAGGCTAATCTTAATAGGGTTAATGCTAACTATAATCAGGTTTCTGCCTACTATGAGGAGTCGGAGCTTTTGGTGCAAAGTCTTAAAGACAGGCTTAGGGAGGACACTACAAGGCTTTCTTTGGAAATTGACGAGTTGAGGGTTGATGGGGAGCGTTTAAGGATTTTGAATGATACTCTTTTTAAGCTTAATGAGGATTACAGGTTACAGCTTAATGATAAAAATCGTTTGTTGGAGGAGAAGATTAAGATTCTTCAAGAGAAGGAGATTTTGTTTGCTGAAAAGGAACAGTTGTATAAGGATGCTATAAATGCTTCTAATGTTGACAAGACTAAGTTTGAGGGGCTGGTGGATAAGAAAAATGCTCAAATTGAGGGTAAGGAAAGGGAGATAGACCTTTTGCAGAAGAGTATTAATGAAAAGGATACTTCTTTAGTTGTCAAAGACCAAAATATCAATAAGATTACTCAAGAGAAGGAGATGTATTATCTTATGGCTGACACTTTGCGTACTAAGCTTGTGGAGACTGAGAAGGAGCTTTTGAAGATTAAGGAGGAGCTTAAGTTCCAAAAACAAAAGGCTGCTGAGGCTCAAGCTAAGGTTGATGCTGCAACTGGCAGGAAAAAGAAGGTTAGGGTTATTCAGGGTATTGCTATGCGTTTCTACCCTACTCCTTCATGGGATATTATTCCAAGGGCTACCGAAACGGGGTTTGAGAATGTTGTTATCAATCGCAATACTTCAAAGGTTGATTTTGACTTTGTAACGGGTGCTTCTGTTATTCTTTATGACTTAACTAAGCCTGAGAGTAAGTTTGGGTCCGACTTGTCGCTTTATGTTGGTTTTGGCGGTGCTAATTTGTTTAAGAACTTTTATGTTGGTGGCTCTTATCGTTTCTTGGATTTTTTCCATGTTGCTATTGGTGTGAATGTTTCGGAATATACCGTTTTGGCAGAAGATTTTAACAAGGAGGGTGATGCTCTAAAACCTGGCTGGTCAATACAAACTACCAAAGAGTGGAAGGTTACTCCTTTTGTGTCTCTTTCCTTAGACTTTGAGTTTCTTTCTTTTATTAGTAAAAAATAAAAATAAGTGATTCTTATTTAGGTATTTCATAATGAAAAAAGGTGTTAAATACTTAATTGTTTTCATAGGTATTTCATTGATTGGATTGCTTTATAACTATAAGTATTTAAACGAGTTTCCCTCTCATATTCACGCTTGGACTCAGTCTGATAGATATTCTATTGCTGTTGGATTTGTTGATAATGGGCTAAATTTTTTCAAGCCTCAAACCTTTGTTTACAATCGCCAATTCCCTGATAATTGGAATAAAGCCTACAAGGATAAGGTTACTTCTATTGATTTTCCTGTTCACGAGTATATACCGGCAATCATAATGTCGCTGACTAATAATAAATCGTTTTGGATTTTTAGG
>CAYFWD010000011.1:0-34125 GCA_964346795.1 uncultured Bacteroidaceae bacterium | reverse complement strand
TTCATATATGGTATAATAGGAATATTTTTCTTGTTCTTACTCGCAAAAGATATAACCAGTAGCAATATTAAGGCTGGACTGATAACTCTTGTTGGAGCAAGTTCTCCTGTTTTTGTGTATTATCAGACAGGTTTTTTGCCAACAATTCCTTCTTTAGCAAATTCAATAATTGGGATATATTTCTACTGCAAATATCTTAAGACTAATCAAAACAGACAATTTATTTATTCTTTGTTTTTCCTCACCTTAAGCACCTTGGCACGAACAAGCTTTGCTGTCCCTCTTATTGGAGTTTTCTGTGTTGAGTTCTTAAGGGTTATTAGAAAAGACTCCTCTCTAAGGCCTAAAGTTATTCCAATACTTGTTTCTATAACTGCTATTATTGCTTACTTTTGCTATAATCAATATCTTAGAGAAGAGCATGGGTCTCTTTTCCTAAATAAGCTTATGCTGCCTGATAATATTGAAGAAGCAAAAGAGATAATAAAACATATAAAAAATAATTGGCTTTATCAATATTTTTCACTCTATGGTCTTATTACTATAATTCTAACATTTGCTCTTTCTGTTTTCGTCCTTATAAAAAGACTATCAAAACATAAGCCTAAGGATTCTTTAAGGGTTAATTATTTTCAAATCTTTATTATAACTTATTCTTTCGGTACTTTTTGTTTTTTTATCTTGATGATGAAACAATTTGCTGACCACGACTATTATTTCTTAGACTCCTTATTCCTGCCTGTACTTCTAATCACTACTTCCCTTATTGCCTTTTTGCCTGATTTTGATTTTAAGAAGATTAGTCCTATAAGTGTTTTGACATTGGTTTTGATTTCTATTCTTAGCGTCTTGATGTTTGTTCAACCTTTCAAAACACAAAAACAAAGAAGAGAAACAGGTGATTGGGATTATATTGGTCGTTCTATAAATAATTACAGGTGTTCTAATCTTTTCATGGATTCATTAGGCATTTCAAAACAAGCAAAAATATTAGCTCTAAGAACATTTTCTCCTAATATTCCTTTTATTTTGATGGAAAGAAGCGGATATGCTATAATGTCTTTTGATAGTTCTACAATTAACAGAACTATTGATTGGGATTTTGATTATATTGTTTTTGAAGATGAAAGCTTCCTTCCTAATATTTACAGCAAGGATAATAGTATCTTAAAACACATAAAAAAGATTGCAAGTAATGGCAAGATAAGCGTTTGTGTGCCTTCTGTCAATAACTCACAAGGGATTATAGAGTTTTTGGAGTTAGATAAAAAAACTGTTGCTTATAGATTTTCTGACACTTCTTACAACTTTATAAATACAAGTAATGAATTTGCTTTGAATATAAAGGTAGATGATTTAGTAAAGAATAAAAACTCTATAATATTCTTTAATGCCGACTTCAAAATGGAAGGCAAATTAAATACCTATCTTGTTGCAAACATAAAATCAAAAGAAAAAGATATTTACTATCACTCCTACCCAATCAGTGTTAAGGATTCATGGGTAAATATCCCTTTTTTCTTTTCCTTGCCAAAATTGGAAGATAACCAAGACTATTCTTTGATAATATATATATGGAATAGTGGTGGAGAAGGAGAATTGTCTTATAAGAATATTAACTTTTCAATATATTATTAAAACGACACTATGAATACTATACTTATAAAGAATATTAGTCTTAAGAACAGGATTGTTGATGTTTTGATTGAGGGTAATGTTTTTAAGCAGATTGAACCTAATATAAAAGACGTTAAGGCTGACAAGGTTATTGACGGAACGGATAGAGCTATTATTCAGCCTTTCTATAATATGCATACCCATTCTGCTATGACTCTCCTAAGGGGTTATGGTGATGATATGCGTCTGTTTCAATGGCTTTCGGAGTATATATGGCCTCAAGAGGCTAAGCTTACAGAAGAAGATATTTATGATGGCACTCGCCTTGCTATTGTTGAAATGATACGTTCCGGAACGGTGTTTTTCTTGGATATGTATTGGCATCATAGAGAGATTATTCGTGCTGTGGAAGAGATGAAGATAAGAGCTAGCGTTGGTATTACGTTTATTGAGGAGAGAGGTAAGAGTGAGGTTGAGGAAAATATAAGATTTATCAATAACTTTGTTTCGCCTTCAAATCGCATAAGTATTAATGTTGCTCCTCATGCCATATATACTGTTGGGAAAGACCTCTACCAAGAGCTTTATAAGATTTCCAAAGCAAAAAACCTTAAGTTTAGCACTCATCTTGCCGAAACCACTCAAGAGGTACGCTCCTGCAAGAAAGCAAACAATGGACTAACTCCTGTACAATATTTAGAATCTATTGGAGTATTGGACGAGAATACTATTGCTGCTCATTGTGTTCATCTTACTGAAGAAGATGCTGAAATACTTTCTTCTAAAAGGGTAACCCTTGTACATAATCCTTGTGCTAATATGAAGTTAGCTTCTGGAAGTTTTAATGTTCCTCTTATCAACAAATACGACTTAAAGGTATGTTTGGGAACTGATGGCACAAGCTCCAATAACAACCTATCAATGTTGGAGGAAATGAAGTTTGCAGCCCTGTTGGCAAAGGTAAGTTACAAAGATTCTTCTCTTTTATCGGCCAATCAAGTCTTTGCTTGGGCAACGAAGAATGGAGCTGATGCAATGGGTATAAACTCTGGAAGGATAAAGGAAGGAAAACTTGCAGATTGTTTAATAGTAAACCTGAAAAATGAAAGGCTAATACCTAATAATAATCTTATCTCCAACTGGGTCTATTCTGCAGATAGCCGTTGTATTGAGACAGTGATATGTGACGGAAATATACTTATGGAAAACTATATTATCCCTCAAGAAGAAGAAATAATTGAAAAAGTAAAGCATAAGGTGTTATAGTAACCTAATCTTTATTTCTTAATAACGTGTATTTGTTGTTTTTTGACGTTGCCTGCAATTGTATTTTCAGAAGCTGGTGTGATGTTCAAGACTGCTGACTTAATGTTAGCTTTCAAAAGTTCAAGAAAACCATAATTATTTTCAAGCACAAAATTATTTATTCCAAAACTTTTCTTGGAATATAGCTTAGCATCGTTGAGTTTTACCTTCATTGAAGGTTGAGAAATCCTTAAATCATAGATAAGCAAAGCTCCATCGTTAAGCTCAATATCCATAAGTTGGTCTTTTAAGAATAGTCTTATCTCATTAGATGCTGCTAAATCATCTTTTGTGATAGTAATAGTTCCATTATTAACAAAACTACTACCTTCTCTTTCTTGACCTGTGGAGATATATTTCTTTACACTTGTTCCCAAATCATAGTGATTTCTTTTCCTGTCTGTCTTTACTATCACTCTTACCTCTCCTGTTACTACTAACTTATACACTCCACTTGGAATATCTGACCAGTGAGGGGCTGCTTGCTCTTGAGAAAAGCCTGAAAAAGAAATGATTAATGCTATAACTGCTAAAATGATTGTTTTTGATTTCATCTTGTTTTGGTTTTAATTGATTTAGAAAGCAAAGTTAAGAAAAATTTTTTAACAAACTCTTAAAGAAGGAAAATAATATAGAATATAAAAACAAAAAAAGGCTACCCAGAATAGGTAGCCTTATAAAGTTTAACTTAATTTACAAACAAACTTTTAATCATACATTACTACTAAGAAACGGCTCTTTCCCCAGAATTCATTAGCATTCTTTATTCTTATTGATGTTGGTATCTTTCCATTCATAACGAATTCATAAGATGAACTTGGGTGAGATGTCATTATCTTAACTTTGTTCTTTCCATTTAATGGGATTAGGTCAAAATGTCTTATATCTATTTTTGTGTATTTACCTAATTCAGAATCTCCACTTACTTTTGCTTTCTTTCCCATTCCTAAGAAACCTCCTGAAAGACTAACTATTCCTTCTGCTTGAAGTTCTTTCTTTGTTCCTACTATGTAATAAGCTGTGTTTCTTTCACTCTGAACTTGTAAGATTTGTTCGTCCTTTGCTTGATTTTGTTTTGAAAGGTCGTCGATGTTCTTGTTAAGTTTTTCAATAACGATTTTCTTTTCTTGAAGTTCTGCTGTCAATGCTTGAATTTGTGCTTCTTGTTCAGTAACTCTTGCTTGCAGGCTTTCAACAAATGCTGTTAGCTCTTTGTTTTTGTTACCATCTTTAGATATTTGGCTGTTAAGCTTGTTAAGCTTTTGTCTGTTGTTAGCCAAGATTTCGTTGATAGACTGGATTTCTTCAGTAATTCTGGTGCGAGTGTCCTTGTTTACCTTTTCTCCTGATGTGTTTTTAAGTTTGTTTACATTACCATACTTAGAGGTAACTTCCATCAAACTTTGTTCTATGGAATTAAGTTCTTGGAACAAACTTTCCATTTCAGCGTCTTTTGCTGCTATAACAGCTTGAATAGAATCATTTAATTTTTGTTGAGTGATTAGTTTTTCTTCAAGTTCTTTCTTTCCACAAGAAGCAAACACTAAAGTCACTACTGCTAATGATAAAAATAATCTTTTAATTGTCATTTTGTTTTAAATTTAAGTTAATAATACTATCTTTGCAAAATAAAACGACATTATTTTAGTTTTATTATTTATTTGATAAAATATTTTTCGGGGTGCTTATTTTTAAGGCTGAGATTATACCCTTTGACCTCTTAGATAATGCTAGGAAGGGAAAGAGAAATTTCTTAATAATAGGTTATCCCATAATATTTTAATTAATGAGAAAAATATTTATTTATGATAACTTATCCTATAGCCTTAACGATTGCAGGCTCTGATTCTGGTGGTTGTGCAGGTGTGCAAGCCGACATAAAGACTTTTTCTTCCTTAGGAGTTTTTGCTACTTCTGTCATCACTGCCATTACTGCCCAAAACACAACTGGTGTTGTTGATGTTATGTCTATCCCTTCCGATATTGTAAAGAAACAAATTCGTGCTGTTATGGACGATTTTGACATTGGAGCAATAAAGGTTGGTATGCTATTTTCTAAAGAGAATGTTTTTGGGCTTTCATATACATATAAGGAATACAAAAAGAATATCCCTTTGGTTGTTGACCCTGTTATGATTTCAACCTCTGGCAATTCTTTAATTATGGACGAAACCGTTGAAGCAATAAAAGAACTCCTGTTCCCTATCGCTACAATCATAACTCCTAACCTTAACGAAGCCTCTACCCTACTCCAAAGAGAGATAAAAACTATTAAGGAGATGGAAGACGGAGCTATGGAATTTGTTAGAGATTATGGAGTAAATTCTGTTTTGATTAAGGGAGGACATCTTGAAGGAGATGATATGGTTGATATATTCCTTGAAAAGAATAGTTCAAGACCCATTATGCTTAAATCAAAGAAAATAAATACTAACAACACTCACGGAACGGGCTGCACTCTTTCCTCTGCCATAGCTGCTTTTTTAGCTATTGGACATAACTTGGAGGAAAGCCTACATTTAGCAAAAGACTATATAACACAAGCCATTGACTCTGCTAAAGAGATTAGTCTTGGCAAAGGCAGTGGTGCTGTAAATCATTTTTTTAATCCTCAAAAACTTATTAAGAGATGAAGATAAAGGTAAACAAAAGAGAAAAGATAATGCCTGAAGGTATAAATGTTTTGGAGATGATGAAACTCCTTAACTATACCGACACCATAGGCGTTGCATTGGCATTGGAGCAAGAGGTTATAGCTAAGGAAGATTGGGAGAGGACAATTTTGAAGGACGGAGATAATATAACAATAATACAAGCAACATGTGGAGGGTAATTGGTATAACTCCCGAAAAAGGTGTTAGAGATGAGCAAAAGAGAGTTGTTGAATATTTGAATAGTGGAATAGATATTTTTCATATTCGTAAGCCTCGTCTTACTGTTGAACAATTGAAATACTATTTAGATGAGTTTCCCTTGGATATAAGGCAAAGACTAACTATTCACTATCACACTTCCTTAGCCTTGGAGTTTGGTTTGGGAGGAGTGCATTATAATCTTCAAAACCCTTTTATAAAACCAATACATAAAAAATTACGAAAAAGCTATTCCTCTCATTCCATTGCAGAGATGTTAGATGCTGTAAAGGTATTTGACTATGTATTTTTAAGTCCTATATATGATAGCATATCAAAGCAAGGCTATAATAGTAATTTTCATATTGAGGACTTGAAAAAACTAAACCTGATAAATGATAAAGTAGTTGCTTTGGGTGGAGTTAGAGAAGACAGATTTGAAGAGTTAAGGGAAGCAGGCTTTGGAGGAGCTGCACTACTTGGAAGTCTATGGGAAGAGAAAGAAGAAAAAATTTAATTAAAATGAAATTAGAGAAGATTCAATTTATAACACATCAAAATTCCAGGTACAACTATTTGGATTCGGCTCTTTTGGCTTTGGAGGGTGGAATAAGGTTTATACAACTTAGAATGAAGGAAGCCAATAAAGAAGAATTGATTAGTACTGGTCAAAAACTAAAAAAGGAATGTGATAAATATGGTGCAACACTAATAATTGACGATTATGTTGATTGGGTTAATGAGACAGGAAGTGCTGGAGTGCATTTGGGATTAAAAGATGAGCCTATTGATTTGGCAAGAGAAAAATTGGGTAAGGAGAAAATAATTGGAGGAACGGCTAATAGCTTTGAAGATGTTATGAAACAATATAGCTTAGGAGCCGATTATATTGGAGTTGGTCCCTTTACTCACACCACAACTAAGAAAAATCTTAGCAAGATATTAGGGTTAAAAGGCTATGAGGATATATTGGAAAACTGCAAGAGGAATAATATAAACATTCCTATATATGCAATTGGTGGCATAAGGCTTAATGACCTGGAGGGCTTAAAACAAGCAGGAGTTTATGGCGTTGCAATAAGTTCTTTAATTATTGATAGTCCTAACCCTGTTGAAACAGCAAAAGAGATAATAAATATTTGGAAATAATAAATAAGAAATAAATAATATGGAAAAATTAGTAATAGCAGGCAAAGAGTTTTCTTCACGTCTGTTTTTAGGTACTGGAAAATTTCCTTCCAACAAGATAATGGGAGAAGCCATACTTGCTTCAAAAACTCAAATGGTAACAACTGCAATGAAAAGAGTTGATTTGGATAATAGCGATGAAGATGATATGCTAAAACATATTCTTCATAAAGATATTACCCTTTTGCCTAACACCTCAGGAGTACGTAATGCTAAAGAAGCTGTTTTTGCTGCTCTCTTAGCAAGGGAATCACTTCAAACCAATTGGTTAAAACTTGAGATACACCCTGACCCAAAATACCTTCTTCCTGACCCTGTCGAAACTCTAAAAGCAACAGAGGAGTTAGTTAAGAAAGGCTTCATAGTACTTCCTTATATTCAGGCAGACCCTGTTCTGTGTAAGCTTTTGGAAGAAGCTGGTGCAGCAACCGTTATGCCTTTGGGTGCTCCAATAGGAACAAATAAGGGATTAAAGACAAAAGAACTTTTGGAGATAATTATTGAGCAATCTAATGTTCCTGTTGTTGTAGATGCTGGTATTGGTGCTCCTTCACATGCTGCTGAAGCTATGGAAATGGGAGCCGATGCTGTTTTGGTAAATACTGCAATAGCAATAGCCAACGACCCTGTTGAAATGGCAAAAGCCTTTGCTTTGGGTGTTGAAGCTGGAAGAAGAGCTTATGAAGCTGGCTTAGGAAAGATTTCTCATAGTGCAGAAGCATCCTCTCCCCTAACCTCTTTCTTGGATTAATAAATAAGATAAATTAGAACGAAGAGATAAAAAATTAGAATCAAATTCTACGAAAATAGAATCAAAAGATAGAAAATTAGAATCAAAAGATAAAAAACAAGATAAAAGATATGAGTAAAAATAAAGATATATGTAATGTCTTTGATGCTTCAGAGAAAGTTTATGTAACAGGTAATATACATCCAATAAATGTAGGAATGAGAAAGGTAACTCTAACCGATACGGTTGTTGATGGAAAGAGAGAAAAGAATAAAGATATTTTGCTTTATGATACAAGTGGTTTCTATACCGACCCTAACGTTAAAATAGATATTCAAAAGGGGCTTCCCCGTTTTAGAGATAATTGGCTAAAAGACAGAAAAGACCTTGAAAAGCTAACAGAATACACTTCAAAGTACAGCAATCAAAGACTTGAAGACAAAAGCCTTAAAGAGCTTCGTTTTGGTATAGACCATCTTCCTTATAGAGCTAAGAAAGGTGAGGCTATAACTCAAATGGCTTTGGCTAAAAAAGGTATTATCACTCCTGAAATGGAATATGTTGCAATTAGAGAAAACCAGCTTATTGAAGAAAGTGGACTAAAAACATATATAACTCCTGAATTTGTTAGAGAAGAGGTTGCTTCCGGAAGAGCTGTTATACCTGCTAATCCTAATCACCCTGAAGCAGAGCCTATGATAATTGGCAGCAAATTTTTAGTAAAGATAAATACTAATATTGGTAATTCTGCCCTAAGTTCTGATATTGACAAAGAGGTTGAAAAGGCTGTTTGGTCTTGTCGTTGGGGTGGAGATACTTTAATGGATTTATCAACAGGAGAGCATATTCACGAAACAAGAGAATGGATAATAAGAAATTGCCCTGTACCAATGGGAACTGTTCCTATATATCAAGCTTTGGAAAAGGTAAATGGTGTGGCAGAAAATCTTACTTGGGAGATATATAAAGATACTTTGATTGAACAATGTGAGCAAGGAGTAGATTATTTCACCATTCACGCAGGACTTCTTAGAAAACACTTACCTATGGTTGCTAAACGTTTGACAGGTATTGTTTCAAGAGGAGGCTCTATTATGGCTAAATGGATGAAGGCTAACAGTGAGGAGAATTTCCTTTTCACTCACTTTAATGAGATATGTGAAATACTGGCCCAATATGATGTTGCAGTTAGTTTGGGTGATGGTCTTCGTCCTGGAAGTATTCATGATGCTAACGATGAAGCACAGTTTGGAGAATTGGAAGCACTTGGAGAATTGACAAAGATTGCTTGGGAATATAATGTTCAAGTAATAATTGAGGGTCCTGGTCATGTGCCTATGCATAAGATTAAGGAGAATATGGATAAGCAAGTTGAGGCTTGCCATGGTGCCCCTTTCTACACCTTAGGACCATTGACAACAGATATAGCTCCTGGTTATGACCATATAACTTCTGCTATTGGTGCAGCTCTAATAGGTTGGTATGGGACGGCTATGCTTTGCTATGTAACACCTAAGGAACATCTTGCCCTACCTAATAAGGAAGACGTAAGAAATGGTATTATGGCTTATAAGATTGCTGCTCATGCTGCCGATATTGCTAAGGGACATCCAGCGGCATTGGTTAGAGATAATGCTCTTTCTAAAGCAAGATTTGAGTTCCGTTGGAAAGACCAGTTTAATCTTTCCATTGACCCTGATAGAGCAAGAGAATACTATGGTGCAGAAAAGATTCACGGCACTCCATTCTGTACAATGTGTGGACCAAACTTCTGTGCAATGCGTATTTCAAGAGAGGTATCGGACAAAGGTAAAATTGAATAATAATAAAAGATGATGAATAATAGTTTCTATGACACTATAAAGGATTTGGATTGGGAAGAGGTTGGAGAAAGTATTTATAGAAAGACCAAACAAGATGTTGAAAAGGCATTAAATACTAACTCACTATCCATTGAGGACTTTAAAGCCCTTATTTCTCCAGCTGCAAAAGATTATTTGGAGCCAATGGCAAGAATGAGTCGTGAGATAACTCAAAGACGTTTTGGAAAAACGATACAATTCTATGTTCCACTATATCTTTCCAACGAATGTTCCAATCATTGTATTTATTGCGGTTTCAATCATAATAATCCAATAGAGAGAAAAACCCTAAGCGAAGAAGAAATAATTGAAGAGATAAAGGCAATTAAGAAAATGAATATGGATAATGTTCTTTTGCTTACTGGAGAATATCCTTCAAAGGTTGGAATTGACTATATTGAAAATGCAGTAAAGCTTTGCAGACCTTATTTCTCTACAATAAATCTTGAAGTATATCCTATGAAGGAAGAAGAATACACAAGGTTGATTAAGGAAGGAGTTAATTCAGTTTATGTTTATCAAGAGACCTATAACCAAAAGCGTTACAAACACTATCACCCTAAGGGAATGAAGAGTAATTATGAATATAGACTTGAAACACCTGAAAGGTTGGCAAGAGCAGGTATTCACAGAGTAGGATTTGGCTCTTTGATAGGATTGGAAGACTGGAGGGTGGAAATGGTATTTATGGCTATGCATCTAAGGTTTATGACTAAGAACTATTGGAGGACAAAATATGCAGTAGCCTTTCCTCGCATACGACCAGCAGAAGGAGGCTTTGAGCCAAACTTTGTGATGAATGACAAAGAATTTGCACAAACAATATGGGCTTATAGGTTATTTGATAATGATATTGATATATCTATGACAACAAGAGAGAGCAAAGAGTTTAGAAGCAACTTTGTTTCTTTGGGAGTAACCTCAATGAGTGCAGGAAGCAAAACCGAGCCAGGAGGATATTCCAAACCCAATAATGAATTGGAACAATTCCATATTAATGACAACAGAAGCGAAAAAGAAATGGAAGATATGGTAAAGAAACAAGGCTATGAAGTAATCTATAAGGATTGGGATAGGATATTAAATTAATGATTAGTGATTAATGATTAATACTTTTAGGGGCAGGGTTTGTCCCTGCCTTAATATATAAGAACACTATGCTAACAAAAGAAGAATTAGAAAGATATAGTAGACAAATCATAATACCTGATTTTGGTGTTGAGGCTCAAGAGAGATTGAAAAAAGCTTCGGCTTTGGTTGTGGGTGTTGGTGGTTTGGGGTCTGTTAGTTCTTTGTATCTTGTTGCTTCTGGTATTGGAAGAATTGGACTTGTGGATAACGACATAGTTTCTATTTCCAACCTTCAACGTCAGGTGATTTATCGTGAAGATGAATTGGGAGAAAATAAGGTGGAAAGAGCAAAGGGAAGTCTAAAGAAATTAAATACAAATGTTGAGATAGAAACTTATAATTCTTTTCTAACTCCTGAAAATGCTGTTTCAATAATTAAAGACTATGATATAGTTATTGATGGCACTGATAACTTTCAAGCAAGATATTTAATAAATGATGTTTGTGTAGGACTTGGGAAGCCTTTTGTTTATGCTTCTATTGGAAACTATTCGGGGCAGGTTGCTGTCTTTAATCATAATGATACTTCCTCTTGCTATCGTGATTTATTCCCAAACTATGAAGAGTTGAATGATAGAGATAACTTAAACAAAGGTGTTATAGGTACTTTGCCTTCAATAGCTGCGTCTATTCAAGCGAATGAAGCTATTAAGATAATAACAAACACTGGCAATCCTCTAATAAATAAACTACTAATCTTTGATATTCTTAACAACGAATTTACAACCCTTGACTTAAAACCAAACCTTGAGGCAAGAAAAGAGAGTATTGAAGCGTTTTATAGATTAAATAAATAGTATGGATTTCGAATTAGTTTCAAATTTTAAGCCAACGGGAGACCAGCCTGAGGCAATTGCTCAGCTTGTGGAAGGCATAAAGCATGGTGCTAAGAGTCAAGTTCTGCAAGGTGTTACTGGGTCTGGAAAAACCTTTACTGTGGCTAATGTTATTAAGGAAATTCAAAAGCCTACCTTGGTTATAAGTCATAATAAGACTCTTGCTGCACAGCTCTATTCCGAATTCAAACAATTTTTTCCCAATAATGCTGTTGAATATTTTGTTTCTTACTACGATTACTACCAACCTGAAGCATATATTGCTCGCACAAATACTTATATTGAAAAAGACCTTCAAATTAATGATGATTTGGAAAAGCTTCGTCTTAGTGCTGCTTCTGCTTTGCTTTCTGGAAGGAAAGATGTTATTGTAGTAAGTTCTGTTTCGTGTATTTATGGTATTGGTAACCCTCAAGAGTTTGAAAATGGTACTATAATTCTTAATAGAGGTGATAAGATAAATCGTAATGACCTTTTATTACGTTTTTCTGAAAGTCTTTACGTTAGAAATGAACTGGAGTTTAATCGTGGAAAGTTTAGAGTAAAGGGAGATGTTGTGGATATATTCCCTGCCTACTTGGATTATGCTTATAGGATTTATTTTTGGGACGATGAAATTGAGGCTTTGGAAACTTTTAACCCTATTGATGGAAGAAGGATTGAAAAAAAGGAAGAATTGATTATATATCCTGCTGGTAACTTTATCACCAACAAAACTTCACTAACGACAGCTACATTGGAGATTCAAAGGGATATGTTTAAAAGAAGGGATTACTTTTATGATATTGGGCGTGGCTTGGAAGCAAAAAGGATTGAAGATAGGGTTAATTATGATTTGGAGATGCTTAGAGAGCTGGGCTATTGTTCTGGTATAGAAAACTATTCTCGCTATTTTGATAGAAGGAAGGAAGGCGAACGTCCATTCTCTTTGATAGATTACTTCCCTAAAGATTCCCTTATGGTTATTGATGAGAGCCATGTCACCGTCCCTCAAGTAAGGGCTATGTATGGAGGAGACCGCTCAAGAAAAGAAAGCCTTGTGGAGTATGGTTTTCGTTTACCTTCAGCCTTAGACAATAGACCTTTGAGGTTTGATGAGTTTGAAATGATGCAGCATCAAACTATTTACATAAGTGCAACTCCTGCTCCTTTTGAGATAGAGAAATCTGACGGAGTTATTGTTGAACAGATAATCCGCCCTACTGGACTTTTAGACCCTGTTATTGAGGTTCACCCTGCCAAAAATCAGGTTGATGACCTTTTAGAAGAGATTTCTTTGGTTGTGGATAGAAAGGAAAGGGTGCTGGTAACTACTCTGACTAAGAGAATGGCAGAAGAGTTAAGTCGTTACTTGACAAACTTGGGTATAAGGAATAAATACATTCATTCTGATGTTGAAACATTGGAAAGGGTTGAAATAATAAAAGACCTGCGTTTGGGAGTGTTTGATGTTTTGATTGGGGTCAATCTCTTGCGTGAGGGACTAGATATTCCAGAGGTTTCTCTCGTTGCTGTATTAGATGCTGACAAAGAGGGTTTTCTTAGAAGCGATAAGGCTTTGATACAAACTATTGGAAGAGCTGCAAGAAATGCTAACTCCAAAGCAATACTCTATGGAGATTATATAACTGGCTCAATGCAGAGAGCTATTGATGAAAATCTTAAAAACAGAACAAAACAAATCAATTACAACACCCAAAACAACATAACCCCTCAACAAATTGTTAAGAATGTTTCTACCCTTCTTAGTAATATTATCTATGATGATGTTCAGGAGATTATGCCAAAGATAAGCGAAGAAATAACTATTTATCGCACCGATAAAGAACGTCAGAAAGCTATTCGCAACTTAGAGAAGTTAATGCAGCAGGCAGTAAAAGACCTTGACTTTTTGGTAGCAGCTCAATATAGGGACGAAATTGAAAGAATAAAGAAAGATAGAATTTGATTCTAATTTACCACAACTTAAATATTTATTAATATCTTTGCTAATTCATTTTAGAGAGTGTTTGAAATATGATAGAATTTGAAACAATTTGTGCATTGGCAACACCTTCGGGCGAAGGTGCTATTGGAGTTATTAGGCTTTCTGGAAGTAAGGCATTTGAAATTGCAAGTAAGGTTTTTGTAAGTAAGATGAAGGGGAAAACCATTGAGAACTCCCCTACTCACTCTGCAATATTTGGAGAGATAGTTCATAAGGAGAAGCTTATAGATGAATGTATTTGTACAGTATTTCGCTCACCTCATTCCTACTCTGGAGAAGACTCCGTTGAGTTTTCTATTCATGGCTCATCATTTATAGCTCAAAAACTAATTGTTGCCCTATTGGAAAATGGAGCTTCCTTAGCCAATAGAGGAGAATTTACTAAGCGAGCATTCCTAAATGGTAAGTTAGACCTATCACAAGCAGAAGCCGTTTGTGACCTAATACAATCTCATAACGAAGCATCTCACACTTTAGCTCTAAAACAACTTAGAGGAGGTTATGTAGATGTACTTTACTCACTTAGACAAAAGCTTATTGATATCTCTTCCCTATTGGAATTGGAGTTAGACTTTTCAGACCAAGATGTTGAATTTGCAGACAGGAGTTCATTGATTGGTATGCTTAATGACATAAAGACAAGAGCAAAAGAGTTGATAGATTCCTTTCAGATGGGTTCATGCTTTAAGAATGGGATACCTGTAACGATAGTTGGCAAGCCCAATTCTGGTAAATCTACCCTTTTGAATGTTTTCTTAAAAGAAGACAGGGCAATAGTTTCCGATGAAGAAGGCACCACAAGAGATACAATAGAAGAAAGCCTAAACCTAAGAGGCTTGGAGTTTCGTTTTATTGATACAGCAGGCATTAGAGAAAGCACTAACAAGATAGAGAAGGCTGGAATTGAGAGAACATTTGAAGCAATTGAAAAGTCAAAGATAATTCTATTTATTGTGGATATTAACAAGACAACTCCTAAGGAAGCAAAGCAAGAAATAGAAGAATTAAAACAAAGGATAGACTTTTCTGACAAGCATATTATAGTTATAGCTAATAAGATAGATATTCAAAAGCAGAAATACAAAGGCTGGAAGGATATTAATGCAGTAGAGATTTCAGCTAAAACAAAGCAAAACATAGGAGAAATAGTTGAAAGGATGTTTGAGCTATTTGACATTAACGAGCTTAACGACAAGATTTTTGTAAGCAACCAAAGACACTACGAAGCCCTAAAACTTCTTTTAGATAGCATTCACAGCACAGAGCAAGGACTAACGAACAATCTCCCTTCCGACCTAATAGCAAGTGATATTCGCACCTGCCTACATCACTTAGGAGAAATAACCGGAGAAATCTCAACAGAAGAAATACTTGGTAATATCTTTTCTAAGTTCTGTATTGGTAAGTAGTAACATAAACACTTCCCTTTCCCTTTCCAAGCATTGTCAATACTTGTTCTTCTCTCAAGTATAGCAAGTCCTTTTTTAGCGTACTTAATCCTACATCTGGGAATTGCTTTGCTAAATCACTTATTTTTACAGGTTGATTATCTATTATAAAGTCTCTTATCTGTTTTTGTCTATCATTAAGGTAAGCTCCTTTTGACTTAAACACATCATATTTTTGTTCTAACTTTTCTGTAAGTGTTTTTAAGCTTTCTAAGAAAAAGATAAGCCATGAATCTATACGTTCAGTGTCTTTTCCTCTATTCTTCTGCCCATTCATAAGAGCTTGGTAGTATGCTTTCTTATTTTGTTCTATGTGATTTTCAAACGAGATATATTGAATAAAAGTATAGTCCTTTTGCATCAAACAAAGTGTTGTAAGCAATCGTGATAGCCTACCATTTCCATCTTGAAAAGGATGTATGCTTAAAAAGTCGTAAATGAAACTGCCTATAACAATAAGTTGATGTATATTATTCTCTTTAAGATTTTCATTTGTCCATTTTAACAATTCTTGCATCTCAACAGCAACTAAAGCTGGTTCGGTAGTAGAGAAAATAGTTCGTTGTTTGCCCGTAGGATAGGTTGCAACTACTTTATTGGAAAGAAATTTATATGTTCCTCTATGTCGTTTGTCTTTATCACTATATTTTAGTAATAATTGATGTAGTTGTTTTATATAGCTTTCCGAAAGTTTTATATTAGAATAATTATTATAAATCAATTCCAAAACTTCATAATAACCTATTACTTCTTGTTCATCACGGCTTTTTAACTTTGTTATTTTAACATCTTTCAAAAGTTCTTGAATTTCCTCATCGGTAAGTGTTGCACCTTCTATTCTTGTTGAAGACCCAATGCTTTCAATAGTAGCTATCTTCCTTAATTCTTTAAGGTAACGATTTTCTTGTTTTTCGGCAATATTCCATTTTCCTTTGAAGCTATCAAGATAACCTATAAGCTGAAGTATTCTTTGATTAGTGCTAAAATCAAAACTAAGTTTCTGAATAAATTTATCCATATTTTATCCGTATTTTATCCAAAAAAGATTGCACAAAGATATAAAATATTCATATCGTATCCATATTTTATCCAAAAAAATAATGAGATAGGGTTAATTACTTTTGATACCAATCGTCATAGCCGTCAATAAAAGGCAAACCTGTTTTAATCCTTTTATAAGGCTTAGGAGGGTCTTTTTTAAAGCCTTCTGCAATATCCTTACGAATTATTATCGAGAAGATAATAAGAAACAAGATAAACCCAAAACATATTATGGCGATAACTAAATAAATCCAAGCTGGCATAAAGCGTATTATTTTTATAGTGCAAATATACAACAAAAAAGATATAAAACATAAAAAGATAATTTTATCAGCAAACTAAGTATTATAGAATTTATTTTTCATAAAACACACTATTAATTATCAACAAATTAAATATCATAAAATTTAGACTTAGTCCTTGCCCTTAGAAAACTAAGTCCTTTTGGATATATGACTAAGTTTGTTTTGCACAAAAATATTATCACTGATTTATAAGTGGTTAAAGATTATCTTCAAGGCATAAATAATTTTATTATAAAATAAAACGTTAGGTGTTATATAACTTAAAAACTAAAAAAACTATGATAAAAATTGGTGATAAGGCTCCTGAGATTTTGGGGCTTAATGAAGATGGGAAAGAAATTAAACTTTCTGATTTTAAGGGAAAGAAATTAGCTTTATATTTCTATCCAAAGGATAATACTTCGGGCTGTACGGCTCAAGCTTGCAATTTAAGTGATAATTATGAGGACTTAAAAAAGGCTGGTTATGAGGTTGTGGGTGTTAGTATAGATTCTCAAGAGTCGCATATTAAGTTTAAGCAAAAGAATAACCTTCCTTTTAACTTGATTGCCGACACTGACAAGAAATTAGTTGAAGCTTTTGGGGTTTATGGTGTAAAAAAAATGTATGGTAGAGAATATATGGGAACTTATAGGACTACTTTTATTATTAATGAAAAAGGCATTGTGGAGAATATTATTACTCCTAAAGAAATAAAGACTAAAGAACATGCTTTTCAAATTCTAAACTTAAATAACTAAGCAAAACTAACGATATGAAAACTTTAATAAAAAAGACTGTTGCATTATTTATTTTTACATTTTTGTTGTTTAACCTTGCTTCTTGTCAAAATCAAACAACAACCTCTCCTATTGATTTTACTAAGGCTGCCGAACATACTGTTCATACTGTTGTTTACATTCAGTGTGAGTATGCTCAACAGACAAGTTTTTATGAAGACTTTTTTGGTTTTCTAATTCCTCAACAACGCTCTCGCACCTACCAAACCTCTGGCTCCGGTGTTATTCTCTCAAGCGATGGTTATATTATAACTAATAATCACGTTGTTCAAGATGCTGACAGTATTCAAGTTGTTTTGAATGATAAAAGAAGGTATAAGGCTGTTATGGTTGGTAACGACCCTTCTGCTGACTTGGCTGTTATAAAGATTGATGCTAAGGATTTACCTACTATTGAGTTTGGTGATTCTGATAAAACAAAAATAGGTCAATGGGTTTTGGCTGTGGGTAATCCTTTTAATCTTACTTCTACCGTTACTGCTGGAATTATTAGTGCAAAGGCTCGTGATTTGAATATTTTGGGAAATAAGATGAATGAAAACCCTTTGAAGTCTTTTATTCAGACTGATGCTGCTGTAAACCCTGGTAATAGTGGTGGTGCTTTGGTTGATTTGGACGGAAAACTTATTGGTATAAATACTGCTATTGCTTCAAACACTGGCTCCTATGCTGGTTATTCTTTTGCTATTCCTTCCAATATTGTTAGAAAAATCACCCTTGATATTATGCGTTATGGTACTACTCAGGTAGCTTACTTGGGTGTAAATCTTGCAGAAGTGGATTCTCGTTTGGCAGAAAGTAAAGGCATCAAGAATGTAAAAGGTTTATATATTGCTTCTGTAAGCGAAGGTGGTGCTGCACAAAAGGCAGGACTTAAAGAAGGAGATGTTATTGTTCAGGTTAATGATAGGGAGATAAACTCTAATTCGGAGCTTAATGAAATTCTTTCTCAAAGTTCTCCTGGTGATAAACTTTCCATAAAGTATGAAAGGAACAACTCTGTTAAAGAAGTGGAATGTACTCTTCTTAATGAAATAGGCAATACTTCTATTATCAAGGCAGAAGAGAAAAATGTTATAAAGGTACTTAATAGTGAGTTAAGAGAACTAAGTGCAAAAGAAAAAAGAGAGTTTCAAGTAGAAAATGGTTATGTTTTGGAAAAGATAACTAACTCTCCTTTTGCTCGAGTGGGAATAAGAAAAGGTTTTGTTATTACAAGTATTGATGGAAATAAAAGTTCATTAAAGGAAGATATTAAGTCTTTAAGTTCACGAAAAGGGAAAATAATTCTTGAAGGTTTTTATCCAAACAATTATAGAACATACTATTATATGTTAGTTCTTTAGTTTTCTTTATTGTTGAAAACTCGTTAATAACTTTTTATCTCTTAGTTAAAAATCAGTATAAATTGGGCTTACCTTTGCAAGGTAATATAATGTAGTATTTCCTTAAAAATAATATTACATCAAAATATCTGATTTATGAGACAATTAAAAATTGCTAAATCAATTACAAATAGAGAGATTGGTTCATTGGACAAGTTTCTTCAAGACGTTGGGCGTGAAGAAATGGTTTCTGCTGAAGAAGAAGTATTGTTGGCTCAAAGGATTAAAGCTGGAGACCAAGAAGCTCTTGACAAATTAGTTAAAGCCAATCTTCGTTTTGTTATTTCTGTTGCCAAGCAATATCAAAATCAAGGGTTGAGCTTGCCAGATTTAATCAATGAAGGTAATCTTGGGTTGATTAAGGCAGCTAAACGCTTTGATGAGACAAGAGGTTTTAAGTTTATTTCTTATGCTGTTTGGTGGATTCGTCAATCTATCCTTCAAGCTATTGCAGAACAGAGCCGAATTGTACGTTTGCCTCTAAATCAGGTTGGGGTTTTAGGTAAGTTAAAAAAAGAAGCCTCACGCTTAGAACAAGAATTAGAAAGAAATCCAACCGTTGAAGAATTATCAGAAATATTGGATACTTCAAGAGACAAGATAAATGATGTTCTTTCTATTTCTATGCGTTCTGTGTCTATGGACGCTCCTTTACTTATAGATGAAGATATTAGCTTGATTGATGTTTATGTTGATAAAAATGCTGATGATACAGACAATACTGTAATGCAAGAAAGTCTATCTACTGAAATTCAACGTTCTCTTTCTGTTCTTACTAAAAAAGAAAGAGATATTATTACACTTTATTTTGGAATAGGACACCCTCATGGCTACACATTAGATGAAATTGCTAACCATATCAATATAACACGAGAAAGGGTTCGCCAGATAAGAGACAAAGCCCTCAAAAGACTAAAACAAACCGCCAGAACAGAACAGCTTCAATCTTATCTTTAAGATATTTCAAAAATATTACCTTAAAAATACTTTATAGCAAAATTAGTTTTTTGCTTTATTTCTTTTTTGTGGAGAATAGAGATAAATTCTTGCTTCAATTCTTGCTAAAAAAGCATCCTTGCGTTCTAAGGTTGGACTTTTAATATATCCTCCTATTGCAGATAAATAAATTTGATTTATTATTCTTTTTCCAATAGATAAATCTATTTCTGATAAACCTTTTGTGTTAAACTCCGATGTATATTGCAGTTTAAAATGAAGGCTATGTTTAGGAATACTATACCTTAATGATGTTTGGTAGAGAGGCAGGTCTTTTGCTTCAAGACGAATAACATCTCCTAAGAAAAGATTGCTAAAAGAGTTTTTAATCATTGCTCCCTTGTCCAATTCTGTACTTTCAAGAACTCTTGCATTAAGTTCAAAACGTTGAGAATTTTCCAAAACAAATATCTTTCTAAGTCCTAATGAATATAGTATTGCATTATTAGACTCTGAATTCTGATACAAAACTTCTGGTGTTAATTCTATATCAAATGGAAGCGTTAACGTAGCATAAACCCCTGCCATTAATACATTAGTATCTATCTTTGAACCAAATTCATCATATATAGCTAATCCTATTTTATTCAGACCTCTTTCAATTCCTTTATTATTATATGAAAGAGTTAATGCTCCAAAATTTGTTTCAAATAATCTATTCCCCATTAATCCTCTATCTCGGTGAAGAATATCATAAACAAATCCAATATTACAGAACAAACCATTTCTTGAAAATTGTTTTAGAACTGAACCTCCTGACAATTCCAAAGAAAATTTATTATAATTAAAACCAAAATTAACGCCAGCAACCCTATCATTGACAAGATAATGGTCATCTAAATTTATTGTTTGTATTCCAAAACGAAAACTTGTTTATTTGTTAAGAAATTGATAGTAAGCTTCACGAAATCCTATAAAACCATTATTATAAGTTTGATTTAAACCATCATCATGCCTTGACCATGTTTTAAATCCTCCTTCAAGATAAAAGGTATGCTGTTTAATTTCATATTCCAAGGCTCCATATCCTGCAAAAAAACCAAAGTAGTTATCATCAATTATTCCTCCTGAGCCCATAAGTTCTATCCCTCCTTTTAAGGGAGTATTAAATACAGGTTTAGTAAAAGACCCCAGTTTACTTGGACAATTCCATTGTGCATTTACAGCAAAGGAAACAAATATTAATAGAAATACTATAAGTACTTTTTTCATAAAAAATTAATGTTTAAACTTTAACATCCCAAAACCACCTTCATTAGTACATGTTCTTGTAAGAATTAACTTACCTTCTTTAGAATAATCAGGTAGAATTTTAACTACTATATCTAATGAATACATATTAGTTTCTTCATTTAATTTCCATTTTCCTTTTTTTACTATTTCTATACCTTCAAGTTTTAATTTTGTATCTTCAAGCTCTATTTGACATGGATGATGAATATATTCAACAAGAATAGTTATGTTGATTTCTTCTCCAATATTATAAACCTTATTTTTATCAAATTTTTCTTGACCATTAATCAAAAACTTAACATTACAAGAAAAACCAACAACACTAATTAAAGTCATTAAGACTAATAATACTAACTTTTTCATAACTAAACTATCTTTGTAAGATTATTTTATTTGTTTGTTTGCTAAAATTATTCTCTACTACAATAAAATAAACACCATTTTTTAATTTTACATTTGGAGTCCATAGCACTTGTGTTTTCAAAATTGTATTAGCAGGATTAATTATATCAACAATCTTACCATTTATGTCAACAACATATATGTTTTTTGTATTTGGAAGAAGTTTTATTAAAGCAAAAGTTTTCACTGGATTTGGATAAACATTTAAATTCTCCTTATCTATTGAAACATTATTTAAGGAAGAAGTTGGAGTCCAAGTAATATTTACATTTTGAAAATTTGCAGTATTTTCTGGAGTCAAAGTTATTGCTTGATTGGATTTATTAAATGTATAATATGCATAAGGTCCTGTTCCATTACTTTCTGTAAACTCAATACAAACATTGTAATTACCATCAGGAACAATATTACCATTTACATCTTTAGCATCCCAAGTAGCAGTTCTAGTACTATGTGAAGGGTAAGTAGCTCCTGTTTGAGCATCAACAACATTATAAGTACTATTTGTTGCTGCTTTGAATTTGGTTAAATACTTCCTGTAAGAAGTGTTTTGTGAACGAAATAATCGTGTTTTAACAAAACTATTTGTTGAAGCATCTTCAATCCATATAGCTAAAATATTCTTTGGTTTATATTGTCCATTATGAGTAACTGTTGTTACGGAAATTGACAAAGTTCCTGCAGTTTATGCAAAAGATGGCAATACAAAAGCTGTGAATAACACAGGAAACACAAGGTTTCTAATCAAATTCATTTTTAAAGTTATTTTCATATTCTTATTTTTTAAGGATACAAATATATAAATAATTACTATTAATTACATCATTGATATAAAAAAAATGTATTTTTGCCATAAATTTATATAGTATGAAAAAAATTATATTTATCATTTTATTATCTATAATAAATTGTAGTTGTACACTTACAAACGAATATTTTGTTGATAAAAATAAATGTAGTGATTGTGGAAGTTGTTATAAAGTTTGTCCAAATGATATGATAGTTAGAGAGGTTAACTACATTGATGGTACTGACACTTTCTATGTTGCACGAATTAGAACGAATCGTTGTGTTGGTTGTGGGAAATGTCAAGATGCTTGCATTAAAAATAATGGAATTGAAAATAATGCTATTATAGAAAAATAATCTATTTAAGTATTATTTTGTATGTTTTTTAATAAATAATATATGGAAAATTATATAGTTTCAGCTCGTAAGTATCGTCCTGCAAATTTTAAGAGTGTTGTTGGGCAGGAACACATTACTACAACTCTTCAAAATGCAATAAATACCAACCAACTTGCACAAGCTTTTTTGTTTTGTGGACCAAGAGGTGTTGGTAAAACAACATGTGCAAGAATTTTAGCAAAGACTATCAACTGCACAAATAGAACAAATGAAATAGAAGCCTGCAATGAATGTCCTAATTGTCTTTCGTTTAATGAAAACTCTGCCTTTAATATCGTAGAACTTGATGCCGCCTCCAATAACTCTGTTGACGATATTCGCTCATTGGTTGAGCAGGTTCGTATTCCTCCTCAAGGTGGAAAATATAAGGTATATATTATTGACGAGGTTCACATGCTTTCACTATCTGCCTTCAATGCTTTCTTAAAAACTCTTGAAGAGCCACCTGCTTATGCAAAGTTTATTCTTGCTACAACCGAAAAGCACAAGATTATACCAACTATCCTTTCCCGTTGTCAAATATTTGATTTCAACAGAATAGAAAACAAAGACATTGTTAAACACTTAGAGTACATCGCAAAGGAAGAGAACGTAAATACAGAAATAGAGGCATTGCATATAATTGCAGAAAAATCCGATGGAGGGTTGCGTGATGCTCTTTCTATGTTTGACCAATTAGTTTCTTTTACAAATGGAAATCTTACTTATTCTAATATAATTGAGAATTTGAATATTCTTGATTATGATTATTATTTCCGCTTCGTTGATTATCTTCTAAAAACTGATTTACAAAACACATTACTACTATTCAATGAAGTGTTGGAGAAAGGCTTTGAAGGCTCACACTTTATTAATGGTCTTTCTTCACATTTAAGAAACCTATTAGTAAGTAAAGACCCCTCCACCATTGTTCTTATGCAGGCAAGTAAGAATATTCAAGAAAAATATATCAAACAAGCTTCCCAATGCCCTATAACTTTTATTCTTCGTGCATTAGACTTTGCCAACACCTGTGCTATTGAATATAAAGAGGCGTCAAACAGAAGACTTTGTGTGGAGTTAGCTCTTTTGAAAATGGCTAACATAATGAATAAACTAAAGCCTAAAGAGTCGCCTCCCCAGAAAAGTTGAAGAAAAACCTGAAGAACAACTAGAAGAGATAAAACAAAGTGTTGAGGCAACTAAAGAAGAAGAAAAAACTGAAAAGGTTGAAATAAAACCTAAAGAAGAAACAATACAAAAAGCTATTTCTGAAAAAGGAAAAATCAATCTTCCAAAGACAAGCACCTTTTCAATAAACACCAATATTGAAAAAACTATAAAAGCAGATAAAGAACAAAAAGAGAAACTTAACCCTCCTATTATTCCTTTGGATTGGGAGTTATTTCAAACCAAACTTAATGAATATGCTGAAAGGATAAAAGAGACAAAGCCTAATCTATTCTTTATCTTGACTACTTGCGAAATAGAAAACTCTGAAAACAACTCTGCTACCATAACTTTTTCTAACTCTATGCAAGAAAAAGAGTTTGAACTTTCACGACAAGAAATTGTTAAAACAATAAGGGAGGAAACCAAATGCTCTGTTTTTATCTTCAAAAGCAAAACTATTCAAGAAGAAATTAAAGAAAAACTCTATCGTCCTGTAGATAAATTTAATTTCCTTGCAGAAAAAGCACCTGCTATCTTAAAGCTAAGAGCAGAATTTGATATTGAATTGGACTATTAAAATAAAAGAAATATAAAACATGGGAGAAGCAATTATACTTTTAGGATTGTTAATCTTTGCAGCACATTTGTTTGCAATGATATTTTCAATGAAAAAAATTCCTGATGTCCTACTTCTACTTATTATAGGTATAATTATTGGTCCTGTATTAGGACTTGTATATCCTGATTTCTTGGGAAAAGCTGGCTCTGTCTTTACATCTATTGTCCTTATAGTGATTTTATTTGATGGAGGCTTGGATATAAGCATTAACGACCTAAAAAAGTCGTGGAAGCCAACCATTACACTAACACTATCCTCTGTTATAGGCTCAATATTCTTAGTTTCTGGGATATGTCTCTTTTTTGGTCTAACATTTATCAATAGTCTTATTGTAGGAATTATTCTTTCTGGAACTTCCTCTGCTGTTGTTATCCCCTTATCTCAAAAACTTAAATTAGGCAAAAGCACAAAAACAGCATTAGTCTTAGAAAGTGCCATAACAGATATTATCTGTTTCGTTTTAGCCTTAGCATTTATAGAAGCATCAAAAGAAGGAAGTGGTGTAAGCTTTACTGCCGTTACAAGCGGAGTAATTTCATCATTTGTAATGGCAACCATAATAGGATTTATTAGCGGTATTGTATGGTCAAGTCTTTTACAAAAGATAAGAACCTTTAAAAACTCAATGTTTCTAACTCCTGCATATCTTTTTATAGTTTATGGAATAGCCGAAACTCTTGGTTTTAGTGGTGCAATAGCCGTTTTGGCTGTGGGTATAACAATATCTAATATGGAATACTTCCAGTTTAAGTTTCTAGAAAAATATCAAAAAGACAGAGAACTAAAACTTACATCAGGAGAAAAGGAGTTTTTGGGAGAGTTAGTATTTGTTTTGAAGACGTTTTTCTTTGTTTACATAGGAATATCCATTCCTTTTGACAATACCACTGCTCTTATTGCAGGTTTAAGTATCACTGCTGTACTTCTTATAATGAGAATTTTTGTTGCTAAATTCTTCTCCCCTAAGGATTCAAACGGATTTGACAAGAGCATAATCTCTTTAATGATGCCTAAAGGTCTTGCTGCAGCTATCTTAGCCTCAATACCTGAACAAATGGGGCTATATCAAGGTGAGATGATAAAGAATATTGTATTTGCAACAGTATTATTCTCTATTTTCGTATGCTCTGTAATGATTTTTATTATGGAACGATACCCTCGTGCTAATATCTTTATGCGTTTCTTATTTAACCCTAAGAAGAAAACTAAAACTCCTAAACTAAAAGAAAACTTTGACATTAACGACGCTATAAATAAGGACGAAGAAGTTTTTTAATCTTTAATTATAATCTTTATTCTGATAAAAGAAAATCAAGTATTCTTCTTAATAAACTAAGTTTAGAACTAATTAAACTAAGTTTAAATCTAATATAATGGCATTATTCTAAATCAAAACGAAGAAAAAATAATTGAAAGCTTAGATTTATTTATAATCTATTATATCAAAGTTATCAAATGGCTGGGTGTCGGAATATATTTTCTTATTGTTGACATCTATTCCATAATAGTAAATATCAATTCCTGAAGACTTAATCCAAACGTATTTATTCATTAAGAAATTAAAGAAGTACTTAGCTGAATTAATAGCGTTTTGACTTGCTACCAAATAAGCATCTTTTTCTTTTATCTTTTCATAGTCATAGGATGCAATATATTCATTATCTATTAATCTAATCTCTCCATCAAAGTAGTCTTCAAGCTTTGCATCATTATAAAAAACTAAACGAGAATTGGTGTCTGCCTCATTATAAATTAACCAAGTGTTAAAACTAACTCCATTTATTAATTTATAGAAAACCTCCCTGTCTTTTCCATTATAAACTAAGGAATCAACAAAAGAAAACTCCTCTATCTGTAACTGAGCAACATTAAGAGTGTGATGAGTTTCGTCAATGCTTTTTGTAAGGTCTTCTAATCTTTCAACCAAAATGACCTTAAAACCTAAATTAGACAGGGTTTGAACAAGATTTTGAGAAAATGATGATAAAAGAGTTGAATCTTTTATCTTTGAAAACAAAGGAGCGTATTTGTTTAAGAGTTCTTCCTGCACATCTTCTTCCAAATTGTAGAAGTTTGGCATCTTTTCCAAGCTTTTATTTCTATAAGTTATCGACGGATTTATGTATAGATAAACCACATCTTGTCTTAAAGAATCTGTTTGCTTATTGAGAAAATCCTTTGCAAAATTTTGTGCATTTGCTCCCATAAAGCAAAACAAAGCAAATATATTTACAAACACTATCTTAGAATAGTGAGCCTTGAACAAAGTCTTCATCATTATTTTCTTTATTGTTTTCAAATTTCAAATCATCTATATTTAAATCCTTTTCCTCTACTTCTTCCTCTATATCCTCAATCTCTTCCTCATAAGGCAAAGAATCCAAGATTATTACTTTCTTTATCTCATTTCTACTTAACCTCTTCCCTTTTGCCTTGTATTTTAGAATATCCATAAACTCAGAAACATTAATTATTTCATTGTCTATCTTCCTTCCTTTTTTATCTTCCTTAAACACTAACTCAATCATAGGAAGCCAATCATTGGTAATATGAATTATTTCAATATTGGAATTTTCCTCAACAAAATAAATCATCTTTTCCATTATTTCTTCAATTAAGAAACGTTTTAAGAAGTATTGGTTATTGTCCTTATCTTTAAATATTACTGAAATAGGTTTTTGGCTATTATACTTTTCAACAATATGTACGTCATCTGCAAAATGCGTTTGAAGGTCAAAGCCTGTTAAACGATAATATCCCGATTTATGAATAGCAATAACCTTATCTTCTCCACTAAATTCTCCTAAGTACTTTCCTCTCTCATCAGCATTCAGCTTCTTAACAGATTCATCAAACCAAATCTTCCTTGCTGAAAGAGTTGAAACACCTTCTGTTTTCTTAACTATCTTTCTAATCAAATGACGTGAAAGAATATTACCTTGAGCATTACGTCCTTTTATTGCAAGTTCTGAGAAGTCATAATCAAAGTTTAACTTCCTCAATCCAGGTTTTAATTTAAGAGAAACATTAATTATTTCGGCTTCACCATTAGGATTAGCAGAGAAATAAAGAACTTTTGAACCTTTAATTCCTTTTGTCAATACATATTCTTTATCTCTAATAACATTTGTTATACTAAAACGCTTAACGTAAGCATTGCCAAAAGCTCCATCTTGATAAACCATATTATATATAGTCCTTTCATCATTTCTCTTAAATACATTAATATATATAATATCTGTTCCAAAGAAATCCTTTTCCTGAACCTTCTTTACAACTACGGTTCCATCACTTCTAAAAGCAATAACATCATCAATATCGGAGCAATCGCAAACATATTCATCATTTTTCATCCTATAGCCTGCAAAACCATCTTTATAGTTGCAATATAGTTTTTCATTAGCAACAGCAACGGCTTGAGCTTCTATAGTATCAAAACTTCTTATCTCTGTTTTTCTTTCTCTTCCTTCTCCATATTTCTTCAATATTCTTTCAAAGTAGGCAATTGCATAATCAATAATATGTTCTAAATCATAATTAACCTGCTTAATATCATCTTCTATGGCAAGGAGAATATCGTTTGCTTTGTCAGAATTATACTTAGAAATTCTATCAATAGGAATCTTTCTTAGTTTATGAATATCCTCAATATTTGGTTCTCGAATAAGATTTTTGGTAAAAGGCTTTAATCCTTTAATAATAGTATCGTCAATTTCCTTATCAGTTACACAAGGTTTAATCTTTTCATAAATCTCATTCTCAATAAAAATCTTCTCCAAAGAAATCCACTGCCATTTTTCCTTAAGCTCATTAAGAGCTATCTCCAATTCTAATTGAAGTAAGTCAACAGTGTTTTGAGTGGAGCGTTCAAGCATTTCATTAACGGAAAGAAAACAAGGCTTACCATTTTCAATAACACATGCATTTGGAGAAATAGAAACCTCACAATCAGTAAAAGCATAAAGAGCATCTATTGTTTGGTCTATTGAGGTATCATTTGGCAATTGAATGATTATCTCAACATCTTGGGCAGTATTATCATCAATCTTTTTAATTTTTATCTTTCCTTTTTCATTAGCCTTAATAATAGAGTCAATAAGCTTATCAGTTGTTACTCCAAAAGGTATTTCTGAAACAACCAATGTTCTTTTATCCAAAACATTTATTTTCGCTCTAACTCTTACTTTTCCTCCTCTAAGCCCTTGATTATATTTAGAGACATCTATTGCTCCTGCCGTTAAGAAGTCAGGAAAGATTTCAAAAGGTTGATTCTTTAATATTTTTATTGAACTTTCAATGAGTTCAACAAAATTATGAGGAAGAATTTTGCAGGCTAAACCAACAGCAATACCTTCCACTCCTTGTGCTAAAAGAAGGGGAAATTTAACAGGAAGAGTTTCCGGTTCTTTATTTCTTCCATCATAAGAAGGAAGCCAATTAGTAGTTTGAGGGTTAAAAACTACTTCTAATGCAAATTTAGACAAACGAGCCTCAATATAACGAGGAGCAGCAGCACTATCACCTGTAAGAACATTTCCCCAGTTACCTTGACAATCTATTAAAAGTTCTTTTTGTCCAAGTCCAACAAGAGCATCACCAATAGAAGAATCACCATGAGGGTGATATTTCATAGTGTTTCCTACTATATTAGCTACCTTATTATATCGTCCATCATCCAATTCTTTCATTGAATGAAGTATTCTTCTTTGAACAGGCTTTAACCCATCATTAAGATGAGGGACAGCCCTTTCCAAAATAACATAAGAAGCATAGTCTAAAAACCAATCTTCATACATTCCCTTAACGGAAATGGTCTTGTGAGTTTGTTTTGTTTGAGTTGTGTTTTCTTCCATAAATTAAGCCAAATTTATTTTGGCAAGTTCTTTTTTTCTTTAAAATTCCACCTTAGGAGCTGTTTCAGCACCTTTTTCTGCAGCAAAATAAGCTTTTCTTTCAAAACCAAATAGTCCTGCAATTATGTTTGTAGGGAAACGTCTTAATTTAGAATTATAAGCATTTACCACATCAGCAAAGTTTTGTCTCTCTACTGCAATTCTATTTTCTGTTCCTTCCAATTGAGATTGAAGTTCCAAAAAGTTTTGGTTAGCCTTCAAATCTGGATAACGTTCAACAACAACCATTAGTCTATCTAAAGAAGATTTTAATGCAGCTTGACTTTGTTGGTATTTATCCAAACTTTCTTGAGTAAGATTATTTGGGTCTACCTTTGTGTTTGATGCTGTATTTCTTGCTTGAACAACTTCTAATAGTGTTTCCTGTTCGTGTGAAGCATATCCTTTTACTGTATTTACTAAGTTTGGTATCAAGTCAAGACGTCTTTGATATTGACTCTCTACCTTTGACCATTGTTGAGAACAAGCCTCATCTTTTTTTACTAAGCCATTATAAGCACTAATTACCCATATAGCCAATATAGCAAGAATTGCTACTATTGAAACTATGTTCATTGTTTTCTTTTTCATATACTTTTTTATTAATTGGTTAATATTTATTCTTTTAATGTATGTTTGTATCAATTAAAATCTACCACCTCCGCCACCTCCGCCAGATAGTCCTCCACCAAAGCTTCCTCCTGAAAAACCTCCACCTCTTCCGCCAAAACTTCCTCCTCCAACAAAGCCTCCAGCATGTTTTGGAATTACATAATCCTTAAAGTTTGAATTATTACAGTTTTTACAAGTGTAGGTCTTTCTTCCTGTTCCATTGCGAAACTGTGTTGCACTCCTCACAATATCGTCCGATTCCAAAAACATTGTTTTCCCTCCACAAAACGGGCAAACAGAATATTGAGTTAAGGCATTATCAAAGGCAAAAACATCTGTATTTCCACAATTACCACATAACCAAACATCATAGTCTTTTGATTTTAATTCCTCTTCAATAATTTGTTTCTTTGAGAGATACCTGTCGTCATCTATCTCATTTAACCTTTGCATTATATGATTACACTTACTACAATTCAAAGGTTTATTTCTTACCTTTGGCTTAAAGTATAATTTGTACCAAAGAAATATAACTATAAGCATTATAGGGAAGATTATCCCTAATATATACCAGCCTTTTGCTGATTTATTAAAAGCTTTAATTTTTTCTTCCTTTTGAGCAAAACTAAATTTGGAATGAGATTTACTAATAAGGATAAATGCTAAGAATATAAAGATAATAGTAGATATGAGATAAATATTAATTAAAGGCATATAGTCCTTAATAGTTTTTGGCTCTCTAAAAGCAAAACCTTCTTTTATATATTCTTCATCTATCAAACGTACTATCTCATCAACTCCTGCAATCATTCCCTTATCCCATTCTCCCTTACTAAAATAAGGAGCCATTATCTCGGTTACAATTTGAGTACTTTTAGCATCAGTAATTGCACCTTCCAATCCATATCCTGTTCGTATAAAAACCTCTCTCCTATCAACAATCAAAACCAAAATTAAACCATTATTAGACTCCTTCTGTCCAACCTTCCACTTCTTAAACAACTCCATTGAAACATCTCTTGCGTCCATATCTGCAGTGTTTTTCAATGCAACAACAACAACCTGAGCAGTAGTTCTTTTCTCTAAAGAATCAAGTTTGACGTTTAAAAGAGCATAAACACTATCCGAAAGGATATTATCCTGATTTGACACATAAGAATTTAATGTTGCAGACTTAATAGGCTTTATTTCATCAATGGAAAAACTCTGAGCAAGAATAATATTGCAAAAGAGCAGCATTGAAAATAAAAGACTAAGTTTAAGGCTAATAAGTGTTTGTTTTATCATTAAAAAATCAATATTACAAGTATTAAAGAGCAAAGATATAAAGAAAATTCTTAGCTTTGCAGATTATTTGAAAGATTTTTTTATTAATTTACTATTATGAATACTGAAAAAATAAAATGCTTAATTATTGGCTCTGGTCCTGCTGGCTATACTGCAGCCATTTATGCTTCAAGAGCTAATCTTAACCCAGTTGTTATTGATGGAATGCAACCAGGAGGTCAGCTTACAATAACAACAGAAATAGACAATTTCCCTGGTTATCCTCAAGGAATAACAGGTACAGAAATGATGGAAGACTTAAAAGCTCAAGCTGAAAGATTTGGAACAAAAATCATAAACGATGTTGTAGTAAAAGCTAACTTTCAAGTCTATCCTTTTATAGTAGAAACTGACTCCGGAAAGGTTATTGAGGCTCAAACAGTAATTATTGCAACAGGTGCTTCTGCTAAATGGCTTGGATTGGAATCAGAAAACAAGTTTAGAGGAATGGGAGTTAGTGCTTGTGCTACTTGCGATGGTTTCTTCTACAGAAATAAAGAAGTGGCTGTTGTGGGAGGTGGAGACACTGCTTGCGAAGAGGCTACTTATTTGGCTAATATCTGCTCTAAGGTTTATATGATTGTTCGTCGTGATGTTTTTAGAGCCTCTGTAGCTATGCAAAACAAGGTTCTAAATAATCCTAAGATAGAAATACTTTGGAATCACAAGCCTATAGAAGTATTAGGAGACAATAGCGGAGTTACAGGAGTAATGCTTGAAAACACAAAAGACGGCAGCTTGAAACAAATTGAAGTCTCAGGATTTTTCTTAGCAATAGGACATCATCCAAACTCTGATATATTTGTTCCTCAAATTGATGTTGATGAGCAAGGATACATTATCACTAAAAACGGAACATCTCATACAAATATTGAAGGAGTTTTTGCAGCTGGAGATATTCAAGACACAATGTATCGTCAAGCTATTACAGCAGCAGCAAGCGGATGTAAGGCCGCATTGGATGCTGAAAGATTTTTAAGCGAAAAAGATAGTTAAATTGAAAATAAGTAAGGTTGTATTTATTCTATTATTTATCTCTACCTATCCTTTCGTTGGCTTAGCACAAGATACGATAGATAGCAAGGATATAATTGAAATAGATACAGCCCTTACTTTTACAAGATACACTACCCTGCCCCTTAGGGACAAACCCTTACAAAAGGTTGATAAGTCAATAGATGAGATAAGACACGTTAACTCTATTAATAAAATAGATAATATATTCTATCAGCAACTCTCAACCGATGGCTCACCTCACAAGCCCCTACTCTTCCAAATACCATCTTTAGACACATATACCAATCAACCAAGCATATATGATGCATTTGTATTCACAAAAGAAAACATAAAGTTCTACAATGTTTACAAACCATACTCCGAACTAAGATATTCCAACACAATAAACACCTCTCGTTATTTCTCTGCCATACACGCACAAAACATTTACAAGAATATTCACTTAGGCTTCCAATATGATGTAAACTATACCGACGGTTCTTTTGACAAAAGTCAAATTATGAACCAGTTCTTCAACACCACCCTACGCTTTAAGAACAAAAAAGAAACCTACGAAGCCTTTTTGGGTTTTATAAGAAATAGAGCTATGCAAAACGAAAGTGGAGGAATAAAATCGGACTCCTCTTTTAGAGTTCAAGAGTTTTCATCACTAAGTGCATATCCCGTAAACTTGAATATGGCTTACTCTAAATGGAAGTCAGTAGATGCTTTTTTAGTTCAAAAACTTAATTTTGGCAAGCTAATAAAAGACAGCAGCCTAATATCTAATCTTTCCTTAGTTCACGAACTATCTTTCTTCTCCAATTCAAGAATATATAATGACCAAAACCCAACAGAAGGCTTCTATCAAAACATATATTTTGACTCCATAACCTCCTACGACTCCCTTTCAAGTAAGAGATTACAAAACATTATTTCAATCAAAAATGGGAAAACTCTACCATTTGAGGCAGGTATAAAGCACGACCTTTTACTTATGAGTGATACCCTAAACAAAGAAAAAAGCTCTCTTTTCACTCCTTTTGTTAATCTGGGTATAAACACAAAGCAATTCCAACTAAACTTTAATACAGAATACGTTATATCCAATAGTCGCTACAAAAACGACTTTCAAATAAAGGGAGATATAGCCTTTAAGAATATTTATGCTGATGTAAAGCTAATAAACAAAGAAGTTGATTTTTTCTACAATAACTACGCTACCAACAACTTTATTTGGAATAATAAGTTTGCCAAAATGCAGATGTTCAACACCCGTTTGGGCTATAAGTACAAAGATAACCTATCTATAAACTTAGGATACTTTCATCTAAATAACCTTGTGTATATTTCCCAAAACCTTTCTCCTTCACAAACCCAAACTCCAACCAATATACTGCAAGCAACCCTATATCATAAGTTCAAAATATGGCGACTAAACTTTAGAGGAATAATTGCAATTCAAGACCTCTCCTCCGAAGAAGCCCTTCGCTTGCCACTATTCCAAACAAAACAAAGCATAAGCATTGATTTTAGGATGTTCCAAAAGAAGTTACACACCCAAATTGGCTTTGATTTCAGATACAACACAGCCTATTTTGCCGATAGCTATATTCCATCAATGGGTACATTCGTACATCAAAACACAGATAAGACAGGTAATTATTTATACACCGACTTTTTTATTCAAGCAGAAGTTCAAAGGGTAAAATTCTTTGTTTCTCTCACGCATCCCCTTGCAGGAGTATTTGGTAACGAATACTATTTAACCCCTCATTATCCTTCCGAAAAACTAAACCTTCGTTATGGAGTAACATGGATGTTTTTCGACTAAAGAAATCTATCTTTTGTTTTTCAATTCAGCCTTATAAAATTTAAGACCAATCATTTCTTTTCTCAACTTCCTTTCTGATTTGAAAGCAATCTTTTTAACCTTTATCCTACTTGGCTTACACTCCTCTTCTGTATCAAATCCTTCTGAAGTTAATGAAAGACTAAATGTCCCAATACCATCTAATTTGACGTTATAGCCCAATTTCAACTTTGTTATAATAATATTTGACAATCCTTTCAAAGCCCCAACCATATCTGCTTCAGTAAAACTGCTTGACTCAGAAATTTCTCTTGCCAAATCTTCTGTAGAAAAATGCCCTGCTGAAACTGCATTAGGATAAAACTTTGTTTGTTCAACACCGTCTTTGTCAATAAATACTTTTTTAGTAATACTATAGTATCTTCTCATG
>CAYFWD010000010.1:0-36579 GCA_964346795.1 uncultured Bacteroidaceae bacterium | reverse complement strand
ATAATGTATTACTGACTAAACTCCTTTAAAGTTGCATTTATAACTTGAACTTAGGTATTAAGAAAATTATAAAAGATTTTAATCCTCATATTGCTATTCTGCATAATCTTTTTCCAATTATTTCTCCTGCAATAATAAAAGTATTAAAGTCAAATGGAGTAAAAACTTGGCAAATAGTTCATAACTATCGTTTACTATGTCCAATAGGTATTTTCTTCTCTAAAGGAAATATTTGTGAAAAATGCACAAAAGGTTTGAGAGAATGGAATTGCTTGATAAATAACTGTACAGGAAACTATTTTGCAAGTTTTTCATTTTCTTTAAGAGGTTTTCTTGTTAGAAAACTAAGATATTATAGAAATATAGATTTATTTTTTCCAATGTCTTATTTTCAGAAACAAAAACTTATTAATAATGGCTTTTTGAAAGATAAGATAAGATATTTACCAAATAGTTTTTCGAATCATGAATTTAAAAATTTAAATTTAGAAATAAATAATAAAAAATTTATTGGCTTTGTAGGAAGACTTACTAAAGAAAAAGGCTTTTTTGATTTCATTACTCTTGCAAAGAAAATGCCAGAATTTGAATTTAGAGTAGCTGGAGAAAAAACTTTAAATATAGATTCAATGATAATTCCTCAAAATGTTAAATTTGAAGGGTTCCTAAATAAAAATGACTTAATGGAGTTCTATCAAAAATGTAGAGTAATTCTTTTCCTAAGTCGTTGGTATGAGGGTTTTCCATTGGTGCTTTTGGAGGCAATGTATAATTACACACCTGTTATTGTCAATAATTTAGCAGTTATGCCAGAAGTTATAGAAGATAGAAAGGAGGGATTTGTTGTTGAGATTGGAGATTTAAATTTAGTTGAGAAAAGAATTGTAGAATTATTTGCTAGTGATGAAAAATATTCTCAAATATGTTATAATTGCAGAAAAAAAGTTGAAGATAATTATTCTCCTAATATGTATTACAGTAGATTAATGCAAATTTAAAATAGTCAAACTTTAAGCAAAAATAAAATTGAGAAAATTTTAAGAAAAAATTTTGATATAATAGCAATTATGTTAAGTTAGCTTATAAAGCCTTCTCTTTTAATATAAAAACGGTTGCTATTTTTATATAGCAACCGTTTTTATTTATATTTTTCTATTAAAAATGTGATTAGTTCTTTCTTTTTATTACTTTTTCTACGGCTTCAACAATATTTTGTGATTTTAAACCATACTTAATCATTAAGTCTTCTGGTTTGCCACTTTCACCAAACACATCGTCAATACCTATATATTCTATCGGTTTTGGATTATTTTTTGCCAATAATTGCGCTACAGAATCTCCTAAACCTCCATTATATTGATGCTCTTCACAAGTTACAACACAGCCAGTTTTTGCAACAGATTTTAGGATAGCATCATTATCCAAAGGTTTTATAGTGTGAATATTAATTATTTCTGCATATATCCCCTTCTCTGCCAACGTCTCCCCTGCTTGAATTGCTTCCCAAACCAAATGTCCTGTTGCTAAAATAGTAACATCCTTTCCTTCATTAAGCATTAAAGCCTTACCTATTTCAAAAGGAGTATTTTCAGAAATAAATATTGGAACCTTAGGTCTTCCAAAACGAATATATGCAGGACCATCATATTCAGCTATTGCAATTGTTGCTTGGATTGTTTGATTATAGTCACATGGATTAACCACAATCATATTTGGCATCATTTTCATTAATCCAATATCTTCAAGTATTTGATGTGTTGCTCCATCTTCTCCTAATGTAATTCCTGCGTGAGAGCCTGCAATCTTAACATTTGTATTGGAATAGGCAACGCTTTGACGTATTTGATCATATACCCTACCTGTTGCAAAAGCTGCAAATGACCCTACAAATGGTATCTTTCCACTTAATGCTAAACCTGAAGCAATACTAATCATATTGGCTTCTGCAATTCCTGTTTGGAAAAATCTCTCAGGAAAAGCTTTCTTAAAAGCTCCCATCTTAACACTATCTGTTAAATCTGCACATAATGCTACAACATTTGGATTTCTTTTTCCTGCCTCTAAAAGACCTTCTCCAAAACCTGAACGAGTATCGTTACTACCTAAAACTGTATATTTTTTCATTGCTTATTTATTTTTGGTTTCAAATGATATTATTGTTGTTTCTCCTGATGCAATTTTAAATTCAATCACCTTAGTGTCTTTAGTGGATGTACTTTGTTTTGAGCGAAGTACAATTTGATATTTACCTGGTAAAAGAGCTATTGTTTCTATATTCTTTTGAGATAGATTTTCAACAAACCTCCAAGTGTCATCTTCATAAACAAAAAGACTTGAAAGAGAATTACTAGGTTTTGTTACTTGAAGATTTCCTGTTGCTGGAATTTCTATTTGAGTTGTTGAACTTTGAATTATTTCAATATCTTGTAAAAATAACCTTGGTAAAGTTAATACTTCTAAGTCATATTTTCCCACAAGATAACGTTCCGAAGTATTAATATTCTGCATATTTAGAGTTTCTTTCTCTCCTTTTTTTCTAACTAGAACACCTATAGGCTTTGAAGCTTCCTCTTTCCCTTTATACTTAACAATTAATGTTCCTTGAGAAATATTAGCAGAAATAATAGTATGAGAACCTGCTTTTATATTAACATTCTCTATTTGAGTTTTTGGAATACTGTGTATTTCTATATCATAATTTATTAATGGGTCTATCTCAATAGTATCAGAAAGACCTTTTGAATTCATTGTGTGAATAAAGGAGTATTTGGGTTGTTTGCTTTTTGACTCATAAAAAATTATTGGAATATTTGTTTCTGTAGGCGACTTATATGAATCTAACAAATTAACCTGACAAGTTGAGCCATAAATAGCTTGATTTATTATATCATGAAGTTTTTTAGTAAATTCTATTTCATTATTTACTTCAAAGTAATTTCCAACACAACTAAAATGCTCACTATTTCCCTTTCCTATTCCAATAATAAAAGGCTTAATTATTGCTCCTTGATTTTGCAACAATTGAGATATTTTGCAAGGGTCTCCTCCACAATCATCAATTCCATCTGTTATTAAAATAACTATATTCCTACAATTCTTACACTCTGGAAAATCACTTTTTGATAATTTCAAAGCATTAGATATTGGTGCAGAACCCTTAGGCACTAATGTCTTAAGTTTATCTTTTATTAGTTCATGATTATTTTTAGAAAAGGGAATTTCAAGCTTTGTGTCATTACAATCCTGCAAGGTGTAATTTTGAGTATGTCCAAATGCTCTTAAAGCTAAATCAACATTTGTTTTTCCTTTCAGACTATCAATAGCATTTGAAAGAATTGATTGAGTTATCTTGATTTTTGAATCACTTTGCCACTTTCCATACATACTAAAAGAACAGTCAACAATAAATAATATTCTTGTCTTCTGATTTTCTAATCTTATTGTTTTTTTATTTCTTGTTTGTGAATGAGAAATAAAAGAAACAAATAAAATAACAAAAACTAATAGTATTTTTGGAAAGGTTTTCATTAATAATCTCCTAATGTTTCTTTTAATTGAGAAAGAGCATTTTCAGTTTGTTCATTACTTGGTGCAACTCCATGCCATTTATAAGAACCTTGCATGAAATCAACTCCATATCCCATTAAAGTATTCATTAATATAGCAACAGGTTTACCTTTCTTTGTCAATTTTTTAGCCTCATTCAAAATCCTCACACAATTTTCCATATCATTTCCATTCATCTCCAAAACCTCCCAATCAAATGCAAGAAATTTTGCTTTTAAATTTCCTATTGGCAAAACATCTTCAACCTTGCCATCAATTTGAGCATTATTAACATCAATTATTGAAATCAAATTATCAACCTTATTCCCTCCTGCAAACATTATTGCCTCCCATATTTGTCCTTCTTGCAGTTCTCCATCACCATGAAGGGTATAAACTAAATGCCCGCAACCATCCATTTTCTTTGCTAATGCAGCACCAATACCAACAGAAAGTCCTTGTCCTAAAGAACCTGAAGCAACTCTAACTCCAGGAAGATTATATTTAGGAGTTGGGTGTCCTTGAAGTGGAGAACCTAATTGTCTAAGAGTAGATAGGTCTTTTATTGGAAAATAACCACTCCTTGCTAATACGCTATACCAAACAGGAGCAATATGTCCATTGGATAAGAAAAACATATCCTCACCCCTACCTTCCATTGTGAAGTTTTGAGGTTGACAGTCTAAAATTTCAAAATATAAAGCTGTCATTAAGTCTGCACATCCCAAAGAACCACCAGGATGACCAGAAGAACAAGCATTAACCATTCTTACTATATCTCTTCTAACTTGAGATGCAATGTTTTCTAATTCTGCAATTCTATCCATAATATAATCTATTTTAGACTGCAAAATTAACCAAAAAAAGCAAGAAAAAAAGAAATATAGCTAAGGAGATATTAACAAGTTGTTAACTAAAAAGTTTAGAAATATACTAATCTACTATCTAATAAGAGCTACAGTGCCTTTTTTAACCTTGTTTTCTCCATTAAGATTAGTAAATCTAATAATATAAACATAGGCTCCTTGCTCACAAAGTCTTCCCTTATAAGTACCATTCCAACCCATGCTAATATCCTTAGAGGTAAAAACCAAAAGACCTGCACGATTATAAATATTTATTTCATACTTCTTTAAATCTTTATATGCAGGTTTAAAGATATTATTATCTTGAAGTGTTGGAGTAAATGCACTTGGAACAAATAACCCGTCATAAGATATTGTGTCATCTTCAATACCTAATTTCACATCATTATTACTAATCATCTCTTCTTTTTCAACAATATCTTCTCTGTTATCTATTTTTTCATTGCTTTGAGTGTTGTTTTCTGATATTAAATTTGTGTTAAGTTTTTTCGGAGAAACTTTTGATGATTCTTTTATTTGAAGAGAAGTTTCAATAGGAGTAGTTATTTTTTTATCAATAATATTTATATATCGAGGATTTGAATTATTATTATCAGCTAATTCATTAGAGGTTTCTTTAATATTTTTAGAATCTTTTTCAAGAGAAAAAACATCATTTTTATTTGCTTCAAACTCTTCACGATTGTTATAGTTAGAATTTGACGCAGGTATAGTTTTTTCAATAATAATATTATTATTTAATTGAATTTTATTGGTTTTATCCTTAGGAATAAAAAGAATTGCACTTAATCCAACCAAAATAACAGCTCCTACTATTGTTGAAAAAGCTAACCAATTAAAGCTTTTCTTATTTATATTTGTTTGAATATTATTCCAAGAGTCCTTAGGGGGTTCTTGTTCAAAATTTTCAAATCGTTTTGCAAATTTACTTGACATATTTATTTGTATTTTATTATCATTTATAATCTTCTATATTTTCAATATCTAACAACATATTCCTAAGAGAAGTTTTGGCTTTAGAGTAATGAGAACGAATAGTACTTTCACTGCTTTCCAATAAATCAGCAATTTCTTTATAAGCTAACCCTTCTATTTCTATCATATTAAAAATTAGCCTCTGTTTTGATGGAAGTTTTTGAATAGCTCGAATTATTTGAGTGTTGGTATAGTTGTCAATATAGTCATCATTATTCTTATCATTATATGGTATATCAACCTCACTCGTAGAGAGAAAGACTTTTGATTTATCATAACGATAGAAATTTAAAGCATGATTAACAAAAATCTTTTTTATCCAAGCCTCAAAATAGCCGTAATCCTTGTAGTTATTAATGTTGTTAAAGACCTTTATGAATGCTTCTTGAAAGATATCTTTAGCATCTTCTTCACTTTTACAGTATCTCAAACACAAACCAAAAAGCTTTCCTGCGAACATATCGTATAGAGCTTTTTGAGCTTTGGGTTTTCCTTGTTTACATCCTTCAATTATTTCTTCCAAATTCATTCAACAATAATAACACTACAAGTGCCAAAAATGTGTAAAATTTTGTGTAAAAAAAGCAAAACAATCCTCTATAAGCCGGGTTCTGTTCCTTCATAAGAAGGTTCCTATCATTAATCTACGACTTATTTCACAATAAGTCTCTAACGACCTACCCCTTAGCCAAAATGAGCGAGCAACCCTAAGGCTAATATATTTGGTCTTTCAACCCATAAGGTTTACCCCAAGCGAATATCACTAAACACTTGTGTGAGCTCTTACCTCACATTTTCACCCTTACCTTAAATAAATTAAGGCGGTTATTTTCTGTGGCACTTTCTGTCAATAAATTCTTATTGCCTACCCGTTAGGTAGTATGGTGCTCTGCGTTGCCCGGACTTTCCTCTTGTAAAATAAATTTACCAGCGATAGAACAAGGACTGCTTTGCTAATGTGCAAAGATATAAAGAAAAATATTAGGAAGAAGAAATATGAAAAAAAGATGTTCGTTATTAGTTAATAAAAAATAACCTTAACTTACATAAAAATAAACTAAGTTTATTTGAATAAAACCTTAGTTTATTTTGGGATAATCTTTACTTGTTTTTTGATTTTTCTATCTTTTGATTCTACGAAATTAGAATTTGATTCTAATTTTCTATCTCTTGATTCTAATTTCAAAATATCGCATCATGATTTTTTAAGTGTAAAAATAGTTATAACTTTGCATAAAATAATTAGAATATGAGTATTGCTGACAATTTCAAGAAAATAAAGGAAGAAGTTCCTAATAATGTGAAGATTATTGCTGTTTCAAAAACTCACCCACAAGAAGTTATTAAAGAGGTTTATGATTTTGGTCATAAGGTTTTTGGAGAAAATAAGGCTCAAGAGTTAAAAGAGAAATATGAACTTTTACCTAAAGATATAGAGTGGCATATGATTGGTCACTTGCAAACTAATAAGGTGAAGTATATTGCTCCATTTGTAAAACTAATTCACGGCGTTGATAGTTTCAGGCTTTTGGAAACAATAAACAAAGAAGGTATTAAAAATAAAAGAGTTATAGATTACCTTTTGCAAATTGATATTGCTAAGGAAGATACTAAGTTTGGAATGGAAGAAGAAACGGCTTTGGAGATATTATCCTCAAAAGAGTTTGCTAATCTTAATAATGTTAGAATTTGTGGTGTTATGGGTATAGGTTCAATTACCGATGATAGAAATAAAACCCGAATGGAATTTAGGTCTTTAAAAAACACTTTCTCTCTTCTTAAAGAGAAGTTTTTTGCAAACAAAGATTATTTCTCTGAAATTTCAATGGGAATGAGCTTGGATTATAATATTGCTATTGAGGAAGGCTCTACAATGATAAGAGTTGGGAGTTTGATTTTTGGTGAGAGAGATTATTCAAAGTAGTATAAATATCAAGCTTTAAGGTTTGATTTGAAAGAAAAATATATGTTTTAGGGCAATTATGTTGAATAAATTCTTTATTTTTGCTCTTTCAAATTTACTTAATTAACAATTTTATACATTATGGAAGTAACAAGAGACAGAGAAGAAGTTTTTTCAAAGGTAGTAAAGGCAGGTAAAAGAACTTATTTCTTTGATGTGAAGGAAACAAAATCTGGTGATAAATATATAACAATCACAGAAAGTAAGCGTAAGTTTGGTAATGACGAAGGTACCTTCACTTATGAAAAGCATAAAATATTTCTTTATAAGGAAGATAATAAAAAGTTTTTAGATGCTCTTTCAGGAGTTATTTCTTTTGTTGAAACAGGAATAGAACCTGTTTTTGAAGAAGAAACTGAAGAAAAAGAATTGAAAACAGATATATTAAGTGACTTTAATTTTGATATTAAAGACTAATAAATTAAATATTTAGCTGTTCAAAAGGACAGCTTTTTAGTTAAAAAATAATATGGGTAAGATTATTGCAATTGCAAATCAAAAAGGTGGTGTTGGAAAAACTACTACAGCTATAAACTTAAGTGCAGCTTTAGCAGTTATGGAAAAAAAAAATCTCTTAATTGATGCAGACCCTCAAGCTAATGCCTCTTCCGGTTTGGGAATTATGCCAGAGGATGTTGGTGTTAGCATTTATGAGTGTATGATAGAAGGAGCTTCTCCAAGGGAAGCAATTCATGAGAGTTCCACTCCTAATCTTGATGTTTTGCCTGCGAGAATAGACTTGGTAGGTGCAGAAATAGAGCTTCCTAAACTTCAGGAAAGAGAGTATAAGATGAAATTGATTACAGAACAATTAAAGAATGATTATGACTATATAATTATTGATTGTTCTCCTTCTTTGGGATTAGTTACAATAAATGCTCTAACAGCAGCTGATTCTGTTCTTATTCCTGTTCAATGTCAATATTTTGCCCTTGAAGGCTTAGGAAAACTACTCAACACTATTCGTATTGTTCAAACAAGATTAAATACTGAATTGGAAATAGAAGGTATTGTACTTACTATGTTTGATTCACGTTTGAGATTAGCACGTCAAGTTGTTGAGGATGTTAGAAATCATTTTAAGCAAATGGTTTTTGATACATTAATATATAATAATACTAAATTAGCAGAGGCACCAAGTTATGGGCAATCAGCTATTATGTACGATGCTTCAAGTACAGGTAGTGTTAATTATATTAATTTAGCACAAGAAATTATCCGTAAAAATCAAGCAAAAACCAAATAAATATTAAGAAAACTATATTATGGCAGCAAAAAAACAAGTATTAGGTAGAGGTTTGGGAGCATTACTGCAAAGTATGGAAACTCTTAATCCAGAAGTTGATTATAACGATTCAATTACTGCTTCAATAGCTTTTATTCCTATTTCAAAAATAGAACCTAACCCTAATCAACCAAGAAAAGAATTTGACTCAAAAGCAATAGATGAACTGGCACAATCTATTAAAGAGCAAGGAGTGATTGTTCCAATAACCATAACTAAAGGAGAAAAGGGAAACTACATACTTATTGCAGGAGAAAGAAGATTAAGAGCTGCCAAAAAAGCTGGACTTAAAGAAATTCCTGCATATATAAGAGTTGCTACAAAAAAAGAGATGATGGAAATGGCTTTGGTTGAGAATATCCAAAGAGAAAACCTTAATGCCATAGAAATTGCTCTATCTCTTGATGCACTTATAGAAAAATTTAATCTTACTCAAGAACAGATGAGTGAGAAGATTGGGAAAAGTCGTTCAGCAATAACAAACTACCTACGACTTTTGAAACTTCCTGCATCAATACAAATTGCTCTTCAAGAAGAAGCCATAACAATGGGACACGCAAGAGCCATAATAAATCTTTCATCAGAACAAGAGCAACTTGATATTTTAGAAAAAATAATTGATAGAGAATTATCTGTTCGTCAGGTAGAAGATATGGTTGCTGAAATAAAAAAACCAAAAACACCAAAACTCAAAACAAGTCAAAGAAATAAACCTCTGCCACAAACACATGCTGACTTCAAAGCAAAATTATCAAAAAAACTATCAACAACAATTGAAATCAAACGCTCACAAAGAGGAAAAGGAGCAATTACAATACCATTTTCTAACGATAAAGACTTTCAAAGAATAATATCTATTATAGAAGGAAAAGAATAAATGGTTTTTCTAAGAGCTGTATTATTTGTTTTATTTGTTATTATAAGCTCTTGTTCTCAAGGACAGGTTTCAGATACCATTACAACAAAAGACAAAGAATTACCTCAAACAGTACTTTCTCACTCTCCACTTAAAGCTACCTTATATTCAACTTTTCTTCCTGGCTTAGGACAAATATATAATAGGCAGGTTTGGAAGGTTCCTATTATTTATGTTGCAGAAGGAGCTCTTATTTATTTAGCAATAACAAATTATCAAGGAGCTCAAAGATTCAAAGATGAGTATATTTTACGTTCCAATGGAATTGAAGCAGGGAGAAACCCACAGTATGTTAATTTTCCAGACCAAAGCATTTACAATCTTTATTATGCTTATCAGAAAAACTTTGAACTAACAATTGTTGCTGGGACATTAGTCTATATATTAAATATTGTAGATGCTATGGTTTATGCACATCTTTTTGAATTTGACATCTCCCCTAACCTATCAATGAATATTACTCCTTATTGTATTCCTTCCGTTATTTCTTCAACCCCAACTCCTAATTTTGGAGTATCAATGAAATTTAATTTCAAATAAATTTAAGCTAGAAGAAATTAGAACTTTATTCCTATAAAAAGATAAGGAGTTAGAAATCTAACTCCTTATCTAACTTTAAAACAAAATGAAATTAAAGTGCTTTTTCCTTGATTAAACCACTATTGAATGCAAGGATTAATCTTTTTAAATCATCTATTTGAACTTGAAGTTCCTTGCCAACATCAGTATCTTTAACTAAAATTGGAGTTGCTCTATTTTCTATCAAATAGTTTTTAGAGATAATATCAGATTCGTTTTCTATTGCTTCTTGACGTGAGGAAAATGGCTCATGTTCAACTAAGAACATTCTTTTTGAACTATATATTAATGTATAACCTCCTATTCCTGTTTCTTTTTGATATGCCTTAGACATTCCTCCATCAATAACCAACAATCTTCCATTTGCTAATATTGGACTTTCTCCCTTCTTAACCTTTACTGGAATATGTCCATTAACAATTCTTGCTTCTTTATTATCAAGACCAAATTCCTTTAAAATCATTTCACAGAACTTCTCATCATTTCTATAAGTGAAATAAGGGTCAAGATTTTCTTTTTGAGGAACTTTATCATCAATAACATATCTTTCAAAAGTTGCCATTCTGTGCTTTCCAAAGATAGGCGAACATGCTCCACACCACAAATACCAGAAATAATCTCCATCATTATTCTTCTTTGTTTTGCTAAATCTGTTTTGCCAAACATTTCTTATGGTCATTTCTAAAGTGTCGCATAATTCTTTTCCTTTAATCATCTTTCCTTTATGATTAAACTCTCTAAATTCTGTTTCACTCTTCATAGGTAAACAACCGTGAAGCATAAGCATATTATTATACACTAAATAGATACTTCCTTTTGAAAATAAAAAGGCAATATGGTCTTGCATTTTATAGGAATTGAGGAATGAATATTGTAATTTTTCCATAACATATTCTTCCTCTGGAGTAAGCTTGTAAGGGTCATTAGGGTCAATTGTTGGAAAATGATAATCGGTTAATTGATATTGTTCTCCTTCAACAATTATAGTTCCCTTTTCGTAATCAATTTTATCCAAAAGCAAACGATGCTCCATATCAAAACAAGGATTACGTTTAATTAGTTGTCCTTCTAATTTAAAAGTAATTACTGCAATCGCTTTGTGAATAATTGTCATTAAACGAACATTTGCATCTTGATAGTTTTCTGGCTTAGTCCCTTTTGGAATAAAAGGTATCGCAGGGTCATTTTCGTATTGTGCAATTGCAAATGTAACTAAAGACATAACATTAATTCCATAATCGTCTTCAATAGTATCCAAACTACCATAACGAGCCGTCAAACGAATAACTTCAGCAATATTTAATTTGTTTCCACATGCAGCACCCATCCAAATAATATCATGGTTACCCCATTGAACATCTAAAGAATGATGCGACTTCATTAGCTCTACAACATCAACAGCTTGTGGTCCTCTATCATAAATATCTCCAATAACATGTAAACGGTCAATAAGCATTCTCTTTATAAACACACTAATAGATTCTATAAAGAAATTAGCACGTTTTAACTCAATAATTGATTGGATAATACTCGCATAATAGTTTCTTTTATCAACACTTGCTTCATTTAATAACTCATCAATAATAAAAGCATATTCTTTTGGCATTGCCTTACGAACCTTTGAACGAGTATATTTATTAGAAACCTCTCTTGCTACCTTAACTAATCTGTTTAGTATAACAGAATACCACTCATTATTAATCTTTCCTTGAGCATATAATAAACTTAATTTTTCAGATGGATAATATATAACTGTTGCAAGTTGTTTTTTCTCATCATCACTGATTGTATCTCCAAAAACATCATCCATTTTTCTTCTCAATGAACCAGAAGCATTGGAGAGAATATGATTAAAAGTATTAAACTCCCCATGGATATCTGTTATATAATGTTCTGTCCCTTTTGGTAAAAGCTTAATGGCTTCTAAATTTATAATTTCTGTGCTTGCAGCTTGAACATTTGGGAATTGTTTTGACAATTGCTGTAAAAACTTAATCTCGTGGCTTGATAAATTACTATTATTCATCTCTTAAAATATTTAATTGTTAATAATTTTAATCTAGATATCTTCGGGGAAAACCTTAGGAAAGTCGTAGTAGAAATGAGGATTAATAGGTTTTCCTATTATTTTTGAAAGGAAATCGTTGTAAGCTGGAGTAAAAGTAAATGTTTCCTTATCATAATATTCTTTTGGAAGGGAAAGATTACCTATTGAAGACATATCAATAGAGGAAGTATTATATTCCTCCAAATCTTCAATTTGACAAATCTTTGACATAACAGGCATTTGTCCATAATCTTTTCTTAACAAAAGGTCTGCAACCTTATCTGCTAAAGCTGTAACTAATCTTCTATCATACTCATAACATCTTCCACCTCTTGGATAATAACCTGTAACTTGAGAGCGAGTTGGAAGCTTGAGTTTTTGAGTTATTTCTGTTGCTACTTTTCCAGCAATTCCACCCAAACGAGCATGTCCATATTCATCTTTTTCAGTTGATGCATAAACAATTTCTGTCTTCTTGGTTGCATCATCATACCATTTTACACCTTCAGAAACAGAAATAATTAAAGTGTCATTTATCTTGTATTTTTCTCTAACTATATCAAAAAACAATTCTTTTCTCTCTTTAGTCATTTCTACTTCAGGAACCAATGCAATTTCTGCTCCACCAAAAGTACCTGCCCCTGTGAGCCACCCTGCATCTCTACCCATAACCTCCATAACCATAACTCTTGAATGGCTTTCAGCATTTGTCTTCAATATAGATGCAAATTGTTCTATCCTACTTGCAGCAGAAGGGAAGCCAGGACAAATAACAGACTCAATATCTTTACCTTCAAAATTATGATTTGTGTGTGTTCTTAAATCATTATCAATTGTTTTAGGAAAGCCTATAACAGGAATACCTTCCAATTCATACAAACGTTTTGCTGCTCCATTGGTATCATCTCCCCCTATAGTAACCAAAACATCTATCTTATACCTTTTAATATTTCTAAGAATTTGTGAAACTCTATCTTCTGTATTTGGTTTATTAGAAAAAGGATTTGTTCTTGAAGAACGTAAGGCTGAGCCTCCATAATAACCATCGTAAGGTTGGTCAGTTAAATCAACAATATCTCCATCGCCTAAAAGTCCTTTCCACCCTTGACGAATACCAAAAACTCTATAACCTAACATAGATGCTCTGTTTTTAATTGAATCTATGCTGGCATTAATTGCAGAAGTGTCTCCACCTCCTGAAAGAATTGCTAAATTTTTACCTTTGAAAAATTTGTCTTTAATCATAAATAAGTAATTAATCTAATTTGAATTTTATTGTAATAAATAATTGCAAAATTACTAAAAGACTTTGACTTAAAAAAGTTATTCCCCCTCTATTTGTTCTATTAACTTCTTATACCACTTATCTCCAAACATTCTAATTAGTGGTTCTTTTAACATTTTATATAGTGGTAAGTCTTTTTTCTTTCCTTCCAAAAGTGCAGGCTTGCAAACATCCCAAGCATGATAATTAAGAGCTTTGAAATCTCCATAATCTCTTATTCTAATTGGATAAAGATGACAAGAAATGGGTTTTTTGAAATCAATCTTTCCATCCTCATAAGCTTTTTCAATAGCACATTTTGCAATATCTCCATCATAGGTCAAAAACACACAATCCTTAGTTCCAATAAGTCTTGTACATAATTCTCCATTAAAATCTAAATCAGATATTCCTTTCTTTTCTATCTCTTTTAGCCCCTCTTGACTCAAATAAGGTTTAATTTTGGGCAAAATCTTTTTTAAAATTTTCACTTCTGCCTTTTCCAAAGGAGCTCCAGCATCACCATCAACACAACACTTCCCCTTACACACTTGCAAATCACAGCAAAACCTTACATCTCTAATATCTTCACTAATTATACTATTTTCAACAACAATCATTTTCCTATTATTCTTAAACCTATTTTTATTATTATTCCTCCTTTTGGAAGGATTTAAATGCAAAGTTATAGAAAAGTCTTTGATATTTGAAATTAAACTAAGGATATTTTTAATTAAAGGAAACTTATTTTTATCTAAGTTAAGTTTATTTCCCTCTAAGCTTATTTTAGAATCAAATTCTATTTTTCTATAATCAAGAGATAGAATCGTAGAATCAAATTCTAATTTAATATAATAAAGAGATAAAAATTAAAAACAGAAAACTTTGTTTTACAAGATATTAAATAACTTAAAGTATTCAAAAAGCAATAAATACTCTCTAAGTCTTTCTTTTTGAAAAGAAAAAAACGTATTTTTGCAGATTATCATAAGTATTTTTTATTTTTTTGACAGATGGAAGTTCAAGCTAATAATAATGAAAAGCCTTCATTAAACTTTTTAGAAGAGATTATTGAAAATGATCTTAAAAATGGAGTTCATAAAAGTATATTAACTCGTTTTCCTCCTGAACCTAATGGATATTTGCATATTGGTCATGCAAAGAGTATTTGCCTTAACTTTGGTTTGGCAATAAAATATGGAGGAAAAACTAATCTTCGTTTTGATGATACCAACCCTACTAAGGAAGATGTTGAATATGTTGACAGCATAAAAGAAGATATTCAATGGTTAGGATTTCAATGGGCAAACGAATTTTATGCTTCTGATTATTTTGAACAACTTTATGAATGGGCAATAGTACTTATTAAAAAAGGACTTGCCTATGTTGATGACCAAACCTTAGAAGAGATACGTCAAAACAGAGGAACTGTACAAGAGCCAGGTAAGAATAGTCCGTATAGAAATCGTTCTGTGGAAGAAAACCTAAAACTCTTTGAAGAGATGCGTGAAGGTAAGTATGCTGATGGAGAAAAGATATTAAGGGCAAAAATTGATATGGCTCATACAAATATGCACATGAGAGACCCTATTATGTATAGAATACTCCATGCTCATCATCATCGCACCGGAAACAAATGGTGTATATATCCTATGTATGATTATGCTCACGGAGAGTCTGATTCTATCGAAAGGATTACTCATTCTATCTGTACTTTAGAATTTGATGTTCATCGTCCACTATATGATTGGTTTATAGAAAAACTTGAGATTTTCCCTTCCCGTCAATATGAATTTGCACGCCTTAATCTTTCTTATACTGTTATGAGCAAGAGAAAACTCTTACAATTGGTTAAGGAAAATCATGTTAATGGTTGGGACGATGCTCGTATGCCTACAATTTGTGGACTTCGCCGCAGAGGTTTTACTCCAGAAAGTATTAGAAATTTCTGTGATAGTATTGGAGTTGCAAAAAGAGATAATATAATTGATTATGGACGTTTGGAGTTTGCTTTAAGAGAAGACCTTAACAAAAGAGCTAAGAGGGTTATGGCTGTTCTTGACCCAATAAAACTTATTATTGATAATTATCCTGAGGATAAAACAGAAGAACTTGAAGCTATAAATAATCCAGAGGATGAAACAGCAGGAGTTAGAATGCTTCCTTTCTCTAAAGAGTTATATATAGAGAGAGAAGATTTTATGGAAAATCCTCCTAAGAAGTATTTCCGCTTGGCTCCAAATCAAGAAGTAAGACTTCGTTATGCTTATTTTGTTACCTGCACTTCAGTAGAAAAAGATTCTCAAGGTAATATTATTGCTGTACATTGCACCTATGACCCTGCCTCTAAGGGAGGGACTTCTCCTGATGGAAGAAAAGTTAAAGGAACTATTCATTGGGTTTGTGCAAAAAGCTGTATTGATGCAGAAGTTCGTTTGTTTGACAGATTATTTAAAAACGAAATACCAGAAAAGGTTAATGAGGGTGAAACCTTCCTTGATAACTTAAATCCTGATTCATTAAAAGTTGTAACTAATGCTAAATTAGAACCATCACTCAAAAATGTTAAGCCATTAGATAAATTCCAATTTGAAAGGTTAGGTTATTTTAGTGTTGATTATGATTCTAAGGAAGATAATTTAGTGTTTAATCGCACTTGTACTCTAAAAGATTCTTGGACAAAACAAAATTAATTTACTATGAAAAAGTTTTTTGTATTATTAGTTTTTGCATTAACGCTTTGTTTTTCAAATTTTACTTATTCACAAGATTATCATAGATTAGCCAATGGTGAGCCTTATGATATTCTATATACTGTCAAGCCTGCCTTCTATATGGCTACAGGCAAGTATTTTCCTGTAAACTATAATAATGGACTTGGAGGAACTATTGGTTTGGAGTATTTGTTTCAAGAAATCAAAGTTGGAGTTGGAGTTGAATTAGGCTATGTTTTTATGAATGCTAATACTTATAAAATCAAGCATCTCCCAAGAAAACTTCTAAATGATGCTCACCAAATACCTTTTACAATCTTTGCCAATTATTATCTAAGAAATCATGAAAGCTATTTTTCTTTTTCAGACAGAATAAGACCTTATGTAGGACTTGGATTTACTTCTATTTGGGGAAAATATGATTATAGTCTAAGTACAGAAGAAAACAAACAATACGATTCTTTTGGATATTATCTTAGAGAATACGAAGGGCAAGCAGGAATTAGAGTAGGATTTTTGGGAAGATTGGGTTTACAAATACTAACAGAAAGACATGCTTTTGGAGTTGAATGTGGATTTTATCACTATTTTGCTGGCGAACGCTTAGAAGAACAACAAATGCTTTCTTTTGGACTTACCTACTCTTTTATAATTCAATAATATGTTTCAAGCATTTATTTTAGCTGCAGGGTTAGGTACGAGACTTAAGCCTTTGACTAATTCTTTACCTAAAGCCTTAGTTGAAGTGAATGGTATTAGTTTGTTGGAACACAATATAAATAAACTAATAAACTTTGGATGTAAACATATAGTTATTAATGTTCATCATTTCCCAGAAAAGATACTTGAGCATATAACTAAAAAGCATTATCACGCCGATATTTTTATCTCTGACGAAACAAATCAACTTCTTGATACAGGAGGAGCCTTATTGAAAGCTAAAGATAAGTTTGACTTTTCTAAAGATATTCTTATTCATAATGTTGATATACTTTCAAAGATTGATTTCAATGATTTTTACAATCATCATAAATCAAAGAATAATTTAGCCACATTAGCCGTAAGCAAAAGAGAAACCTCTCGTTATTTATTATTTGATAAAAATTATTTACTTTGCGGCTGGGAAAACACTAAAACAAATGAAAAAATAATTTCTAATGAAAGAGAGAATTTATCCCCTTTTGGTTTTAGTGGCATTCAGTTTATTAATCCTGAATTAATCAATCTAATAAAAAACAATGGAATCTTCCCAATTATTCCAGAATATTTAAAACTCTCTACCTACTATCCTATTTATTCTTATGTACATTCTAAAGATATTTGGGTAGATGTTGGAAGAATAGAATCCATCGAAAAAGCAGAAAAACTCTTTTAATTTTTTATTTACACTTCTATCTTTAATCCATCGTAGGCTAAAGATACATTTGAAGGTAACTCTTTTTCCAAATCTTTTGTTAGTCCTAAATAATGACTTATATGAGTTAGAAAGGCTTGTTTTGGCTTTATTTCATCTATTAGTTCCAATGCCTCTTTAAGTGTAAAGTGAGAAAAATGCTCTTCTTTTCTTAGAGCATTAATAACTAAATACTCAACCCCTTTTAACTTTTCTTTCTCCTCTTTTGATATTGTTTTTCCATCAGTTATATAGGCAAAATTATTTATCCTATAAGCCATTACAGGTAATTTATAATGCAATAGCTCAATAGGAGTTATCTCAAGTTCCTTTACTTTAAATTTCTTTTTCTTATCGATGTTTATCAAATTAAAGGTTGGTAGTCCAGGGTATTTTGTGTCAGAAAAAGCATAAGAAAAGATTTTTTTTATCTCTTTTAAAGCTATTTTATTACTATAGATTGGCATTGGTTCACTTTGAAGATAGTTGTAAGAACGCACATCATCCAAGCCACTTATGTGGTCTCTATGGGAATGTGTTATTAATATTGCGTCTAATCTATCAACATTATTATTTAGCATTTGCTGACGAAAATCTGGTCCTGCATCAATAGTTAAGATTGTTCCTTCACTACTTTCAATCAAGCATGAAGAACGAAGTCTTTTGTCCTTAATGTCATTAGACGAACAAACCTCGCAATGACACCCAATTAAGGGTACTCCTTGCGAGGTTCCAGTTCCTAAAAAAGTTATTCTTAGATTGCCCATTTCACCCAAATTGCTCCCCAAGTAAATCCTGCTCCAAAGGCTGTAAGAATTAAATTATCGCCTTTTTTGAATTTACTTTGGTTCTCCCACATTAAAATTGGAATTGTTGCTGAAGTGGTGTTTCCGTATTTTTCTATATTAATAAGTACTTTGTTTGGATCTAAGCTCAATCTATCTCCTGTTGCATTGATTATTCTCAAATTAGCTTGGTGAGGTAATAAGTAAGAAATATCATCTTTTGTAAGATTATTTCTTTTCATGATGGCTTCAGTAGCTTCTGCCATCTTTACAACAGCCCATTTGAAAACTGCTTGACCTTCTTGATAAATATAATGTTCTCTTTTGTCTATTGTTTCATGAGTAGGTGGTTTTATGCTACCTCCTGCTTTTTGATGTAGGTGAACTCTTCCAACTCCATCAGCATATAAAGCACAATCCATAACTCCAACTTCTTCTTCTGTTGCTTCCAACAAAACTGCTCCTGCTCCATCTCCAAAAATTGGGCAAGTAGCTCTGTCTTGATAGTCAACAATAGTAGACATTTTTTCAGCACCAACAACAATAGCTTTTTTCACCATTCCACTTTGAATGTACATTGCTGCTGTTGTTAGTCCATTTAAAAATCCTGAACAACCAGCATTAACGTCAAAGCCAAAACTATTTTTTATTCCACATTTATCGGCTATAATATTTGCTGTTGCGGGAAATAACATATCTGGAGTAACTGTACAACAGATTATAAGTTCTATTTCTGAAGGATCAATTGATTTATTCTTAAGAATATTGTTTACAACAATTGCTCCCATATCAGAAGAACCTTTGCCCTCTTCTTTAAGAATATGCCTTTCTTTGATACCAATACGAGTCATAATCCACTCGTCAGTAGTATCAACCATTGTACTTAATTCTTCGTTTGTTAATATATAATCAGGTAAATATCCTTCAACTGCTGTTATTGCGGCTCTTATTTTTGCCATGTCAATTTATTTTTATAAAAAAGTTTCTTATCCTTTTAGGACTTTATTAATATTTTCATTTATATGAGAATCATAAATGGTTTTAGATTGTAAAACCATTGTTTTAATTGCTCTTTCATTAGAAACTCCATGTCCAATAATAACAACTCCGTTTGCTCCTAAAAGTGGTAACCCCCCATAGATTTCATAATTGCAACTCTTTATAAAATCATTAATCATGCCTCCCTTAACCATTGTTTTTGCAAAAGCTTCGGTATGTTTCATTATTAAATTACCAACGAAACCATCGCAGGCAATAACATCAAAATTATCTTTAAAAATTTCTATAGGTTCGGCATTGCCAATAAAGTTAAAATCTTTAGAGTTTTTCATTAGTTGCAAAGATGCCAAACATTGAGCATTACCCTTCTCATCCTCTTCTCCAATATTTAACAATCCTACTCTTGGATTATTAATCTTAAGTGCATATTGAGCATAAATACTTCCCAATAGACCAAACTGATATATAAGCTCTGGCTTTGCATCTGGGTTTACTCCAACATCCACCAAAACTGTAACTCCACCCTTTTCCTTAGGTAAAAGAGCTGCAAGACATGGACGAAGGATACCCTCAGTTACACCAACGCTATATATAGTTCCAACAAGCATAACACCAGTATTTCCAGCACTTGCAAAGGTATCTATCTTACCTTGTTTCAAATGTTGGAAACCTATGGAAATTGAAGAATTTGGTTTATTGGATAATGCCTTAATAGGCTTATCGTGCATATCAATAACATCCTCAGCATTAACAATATCAAAATCATTAACCGAAGCATTATTAGCTCTTATCTCATCTTCAATCAATGCTTTATTGCCAAAAAGAACTATCCTATCTTTTTCAGATAGTTCTTTTTGAGCCAAAATAGCTCCTAAAACTGTAGCTTTGGGTGCAAAGTCGCCACCCATTGCATCTAATCCTATCCTCATAGCTAAGAAGATTGAATTATGAATTTACAGACTTTTCTATCGCTAATTTTCCTCTATAATATCCGCATTCAGGACAAACTCTATGACTTACAACGGCAGCTCCGCAATTGCTACAATTTGATAATTGCAATGATTCAACCTTATCGTGTGTTCTTCTTTTTGCTGTTCTCGTTTTTGAGAATTTACGTTTTGGATGTGGCATTTCTTTTTATTTTTTAATATTATTCTTCAAATTTTATTTTCTTAAGCTCCAACCAACGAGGGTCTATTTCCTGTTCAATCGCTGGTTCAGAACTATTAATTCTTTCTATCATATCACTATTGCATTTCCCTTCTTCATGAGCACATCTAATAGGAATTTGCAATAAAATTAGCTCGTATAAATAATGCGAAATATCTATTTCGTACTCTGTATTTGGAATAACTATAATATCTTCATTCTCACTCTCCTGCTCCAAATACTCATCTCCAAACTTAATAAATAATGTTCTTTCTCCCTCTATCCCAAAATCCAATGGCTCAAGGCATCTATCACAAAGCACATTAATCAGTCCATTGAAACAAAAATCAAAAGCTAAGATTCTTTCCTCCTTAATTAATTTCACTCTCAAATCAATATCCAAACCCAACAAATCATCATTTTCAAATCTTTGAAACAAAGAATTATCTATCTTAAAATCTAAAATATGTTCCCCTATTTCAAAAGAAGTAAAATTAATTACGTAATCATTACTTTCAATCATTACTAATCTTTTAGCATATTTGAGCTTGCAAAGATACACATTTTTTTATTACTAATAATAGAAAAAGATATTTTAGAGTTAAGAAATAAGAAATAATTATTACTAATATTATTATAAACCAAACAATAAGACATATAAAGCAATTATTTTTTCTTTATAATTCTTATTAATATTGCACCTTTAAATATTGATTTTTATCAATATTTTATACATTCATTACTTAGCCGAGAAAAACTATCGCAAAATAAAAATTATCTCCTAGATAAATTATTTTTTGCCCTAGATAATTTTATTTATCCGCCGTCTTTATTTATTTAAGTCAAGTTTATTTACAAAAAAACTAAGCTTATTTTGAAAAAAGTTAAGTTTATTTTCTCTTGGTTATTTTCTTATTATAGAGAGGATGATAAAGCAAGATTGTTTCTTTTAAGTGTTTTGTGTTGAGATGGGTATATATTTCTGTTGAACGAACACTGACATGCCCCATCAACTCTCTTACTACCATTATATCCGCTCCTGCTAACATTAACTCTGTTGCAAAGCTATGACGAAAAGTATGGGGGTGTATATTTTTTTCAATACCTGCTTTTTCTGCAATCTCCTTAATTGCCTGATAGGCTGCAATCCTTGTTAGCTTACCTCCTCTTTGATTTAGAAAGATGTATTTTTCTGCTCCTTGCTTTGCTTTTATTTGAGTGCGAGTATTGTTTAGAAAAAGATTTAATTGCTTAAAGGCTATCTTATTTAGTGGTACCCAACGCTCCTTATTGCCTTTTCCTATAACCTTTATTAATTCTTCTTTTGGATAAATATCATCTATTTTCAGATTTAACAACTCAGAAATTCTTAACCCTGAACCATAAAGTATCTCTATCATTAGGTTTGTCCAAGCTCCTCTATATGTAGATTTATCAATTGAATTAATCATTCTAACTATTTCATCATTTGTTAAAACAACTGGAAGTTTGGAGTCTAATCGTGGTAATTCAATAAGTTCTGTTGGGTCATCATCTACAACATCCTCAATAAGAAGATATTTATAGAATGCTCTAATGCCTGAAATCAATCTTTTTTGGGTGCTTATTTTAAGAACGCTGTCTTCCTTATCGTTGATTGGGGTTTGAATTGTTTTAAGAAAGTCTTGAAGATGCTTATAGGTTAAAGTTTTTGGAGTTATGGATGGATAATACTCCTCTAAGAAAGTAAAAAGTCGCTCTACATCTCTCAAATAAGCCTCTTTGGTATTTTGAGAAAAACCTCTTTCTAATATTAAGTAAGATTTAAATCCTTTTAGATATGTTCTCCACATTCAAATTTTATGTAAGCCCTATTTCTTTCTTCTCTTTTTTTGAATAGAATAGCCAAAAAATCCTAATTTTTCCCCTATTGTATAATATTTTCCATGTGAATATGCCAACAGGTCTGCTTTTTCTAATTCAAAAGAGTTTGTATTGGGATTAATTAATTTTTTCTCTGCATTAATATTGACAACCCTTGCAATAAACATATCATGAGAGCCCAATTCTTTAATTTCCACAACATCACATTCAATATTCAATGGACTTTCTTTAATCATTGGGGCATTGACTTTTTCAGCTTTTATAGGGGTTAGCTTTGTTTGTTCAAACTTATTAAAATCTCTTCCTGACTTAACACCACACCAATCGGTTGCTTTAGCTAATTTTTTTGTAGTAAGATTTATGACGAAAGATTTTGTTCGTGAAATTATTTCGTGAGAAAGTCTTGATTTGCGGATAGAGATATAACACATAGGAGGGTCTGAACATATTGTCCCTACCCAACCTATTGTAATAATATTATATTCCTCAGGGCTTTCTCCACAACTTACCATTACTGCTGGTAGTGGATAAATCATTGTTCCTGGCTTAAAACTAACCTTTGACATAATATTATTACTTATTTATTGGCTTAATTGTTATTTCCTTTGGTATAAACTTCTTTACATCACCACCAAACAATAGTATTTCTCTAACAAAAGATGAACTAATTGCAGTTTCTTCTGGTTTTGTTAGAATAAATATGGTTTCTAAATCACTATAAAGCTCTTGATTAATCCTTGCTATATTTCTTTCATATTGGAAATCTACAGAATTTCTCAATCCTCTTAAAACATATTTTGCTTTTTTCTTCTTACAGTAATCAACCAATAAAGAAGAAAATGTTTCAACCTTTACTTTTGGATTTTCAGCAAATGTTTGAGTTATCCATTCAAGTCGTTGTTCTAATGAGAAAAACTCATTTTTTGCAGTGTTTTCACCTATTGCAACAATTATTTCATCAAAAAGAGGTAAGGCTCTCAAAACAACAGATTGATGTCCTTTGGTAATTGGGTCAAAAGAACCAGGAAAAACTGCAATACGTTTACTATTCATAACAATTAATTAATATAAATCTCTTTTAATATTTCTATCTAACTCTTTTGTTGAACGTTCATTTATCACGTAAATCACTCTAAAAGAAATAATACTATGATAAAAATCTCTCTTCCAACTCATATAGTCCATGTGTTCAGGAGCGAAACTATTATTGTATTCTACATTTTCGCGTATTGGAATAATAGAGTATTGATAACGGAAATTAAACTTTAGTCTTTCCCATATTCTAAATCTAAAATCCAAGATAAAAGAAATATCATCACGCTTAAAATCTGGAAGAGTTGATAATATTGGTCTATCCATATATTGTATTGCCGTATCAGGCAATCCCCAATCCTCATTTATTTGAAATAATCTTGAATACTGAACTCCTACTCCAAAAGTCAGCCCTCCTCTTCTGTCCTCATAATGAGCCATAACAGGAATAGAAATATATTGAAGCTTTGTATTGTATTTAAAAGGGTCTTGTCTTTCTTTTGCCCCAAGTTCATTGTAAAGTAACTCCATACTCATTAAGAAGTTTCTTTCTTTGTTTAATGGAGCTATTACTCCCACTCCTGCATTCAATCCTACTCTATTAAAACCATAAACCTGGTCCCCATTCATCTGTGCAAGGTTAGCACCAGCCATTACCATACCTTTAAAGATTTGAGCATTTGCTCCCATAGCAAAGCTAATCAAAAAGATACTTAATAAAATAAATTTTAATCTCTTATGCATCATATAAAGAATAATTCTATCTAATAAAACAATAAACTCTTAAAATCAAATTATATTGCAAAAATAGAAATTAAATAAATAAAAAAAGCATCTTACATCAATTATTGACGTAAGATGCCCCAGTTAAATAATATTAAATATTATTTTTTACCTTTTTTAAGGTTTTTTAATCCTGAACCAGGTCTAAACTTAACAACTTTCTTAGCTGCAACCTTAATTGGTTTTCCTGTTCTTGGATTACGTGCTGTACGAGCTGGTTTATCAATTACATCGAAAGAACCAAAACCGATGAAACTTACTTTTTCACCTGATTTTAATTTTTCTTCAATAACTTTTAGGAAAGCATCATAAGCTGCTCCTGATTGTTTTAAATTTAAATCTGCTTTTGCAGACATTAAATGAATAAAATCTTTTTTTGTCATGTCAATAAAAATTTTAAATGGTTAGTGCTGCAAATGTATATATTTTTTTTGAAACTTGTATACTTTTTTCAAAAAAAATGCATTTTTTATTTTTTCGTTACAAAATTGCCTTCCATCCTTATACCTCTTAAAAACTCTTCAACCTTCATTCTCCTTTTCCCAGATTGCTGTAAATCAAGTATCTCTATAAATCCATCGGAGCAATATACTCTAATTCCGAGCCTTACATTTATATCAATTTCACCAATATTTTTTTTATGCAAAAATGGATGAAATTTTACTGCAAAAACCTTTAAAAAGAGTTCAAAATCGCTATTTTTATCAAAAAAAGTTGTGGTTGCACAAGGAAAAGGAGACATTCCTCGCACAAAATTTTCAATTTCTTTACCTTTTTTATCCCATGGTATAATGGTTGTACTCTTAAAGATTTTTGGAGCAAGACTTGGCTTAATAGATATTTCTTTTTGTGGAATTGTTTGAAGATTTCCTTTTTCAATTGCTTTAACAGTTTTAACAACAAGCTCACCTCCTTTAATCATCATTCTATCATGCAACTCTCCTGTTGTTTCATCTTCCTTAATATCTATTGAGTCCTGAAAGATTATTTCACCTTCATCAATCTTATCATTTAAAAGAAAAGTTGTAAGCCCTGTTGTAGTTTCTCCATTTATAATAGCCCAATGAATTGGAGCTGCCCCCCTATATTTTGGAAGTAAAGAAGCGTGAAGATTAAAAGTTCCATGCTTTGGCATTGCATAAACCTCTTTTGGGAGCATTCTAAATGCAACAACAATTTGTAAGTCTGCATTCAACAACCTTAGTTCTTCAAGGAATAATTCATCTTTAAGATTAACAGGTTGCAGTAATCTTAAATTATTCTCTAAGGCATATTTTTTTACTGCAGAAAAGGTTAGTTTTTGTCCCCTATTTGCTGGCTTGTCGGGCATTGTAACAACTCCAACAACATTAAAACTATTTTGCACTACAGCATCTAAGGAAGCTACAGCAAAATCTGGAGTTCCAAAAAAAACTATCCTCATTTCCAAAACTTCTGTAAGATTTTTATATATTTGACATCTTTAATGCAGTGATTGCTGCCTCAATACCCTTGTTACCATACTTTCCTCCTGAACGTTCTTTTGCTTGCTCAAGAGTATTGGTAGTTAAAACTCCAAAAATTACAGGGATATCCTTTTTTAAGCTAACTTGCATTAGACCATTAGCTACAGCATCACAAATAAAATCAAAATGCCTAGTCTCTCCTTGAATAACACATCCAAGACATATAACTGCGTCAAATCTTTTCTTTTCCACCAATTTTGAAGCTCCAAGTGGAAGTTCAAAACTACCAGGAACATATTGAATGTAAATATCTTTTTCTTCTACACCATTATTCATAAGAGTTTGAATTGCTCCTTCTAATAGTGCATTAGTAATTTCTGAATTCCATTCTGAAACCACTATTCCGAATATACCATCTTCGCCCGAGGGCACTTCATCTTTATTAAATGAAGAAAGGTTTTTTAAAGCTGTTGACATATTATAATTGAATTTATCTGTTGAATAATATAATGATTTATCTAACTCTAATCCTAGTATTTGGAGTTAAGGTTTCTGATTTTAATTTGTTCATTTCAATAATTTGAGAAGGAGAAATATTAAATCTATTTGCTATTTTTATAAGGGTATCTCCTTTACGTACTTTCCAATAACGCCATTTAGATTTATCTTCATTGTCTATCTCAATAGGTTTTTGAATAGGCTGGTCTCCTCCCTTTGCTAAATTACGAGTATCTGTTTTTTTAGAATATTTCTCTTTAAACGAATAATAAGGTTTTCCTTCAAAAGTCTTATGAACCTTAACTAAATCACTTTTAGGCATCTTCTTGTTTAGTTGCTTTTCTGCTCTTTCTATTCCAAAAAATGTTTTCTCTATATTTATTTTCTTTGTTTTAAGATTTCTGTTATCAATATTAAGTATCCATTCTGGGTCAAAGGTTTGATATAAGCACCTACATTCAAAATGTAAATGAGGACCTGTTGAAAAACCAGTGTTACCACTATGTCCAATAATATCTCCTGCCTTAACCTCCTGGCCAACCTTTACCAAAATCTTATCCAAATGGCCATAAAGAGTTTCAAGGTTATTATAATGACGTATTAAGACCATCTTTCCATAACCACCATTAACTTGTGCTACTCTAACAACACCATCAAAAACAGCATATATTGGTTCTCCTATATTTAGAGCAAAGTCAACTCCCCCATGAGGTCTCTCCCATCGCCAACCATAAGAAGATGATTTTACTCCTTTCTTACAAGGAAAATGGAAATACTGTCCCTTTCTTTCATCCACCAACTTTATCTTAAACTCATCAGGAAATTCTCCAAAATTAAATGATGGCATCTTTACCTTATTAGTACACCAAGTATTATTGTATAAAGTTTTACATGGTGCAAGATGATTTTCTGAAATAATTTCTTTCTCTTGATTTTCTTCCAAAACAAGTAGTGATTCAGAAGAAGATGCTTGGATTGTATTTTGGTTTGACTTTCGTACTATCCTTGTTCTTGATGAATTAGTATCTTTTGGAGTTACAGCAGGTTCTGACTTAGGGCGATTATGAACAGCATACATTGAATCAGCAAAACGCCTATTTGGACTTCTTAAATCAACATTATTATCCTTTTGAGCAAAAGAAAACATACTCAAAATCAAAAACAAAAATGTTAATAAAATAATATGCTTTTTCATTTAAAAAATTGACTATATAATTTGCAAAAATAACAATAATATTTAACATTGTCATTTTTAGCAGAAAATAAACTAATTCTTATAGTTTTATTTTTATTATACGATTAGAACGAAAAAAGTTATCAAAATTGATATAATACATCCTATAAAATAATTATTTCTAACTGCTTTATTTGTCAAAAGTCCTTGTATTTGATAAGCATAAGCTAAGAGACCGGATAGTAAGATAGCAATTAAAAGTGGAATTACTGCAAAAATATAATAGTATTGAATTGTTAGGATAAAGACATAGAATGTAATAGCTCCCATAAAAATAATATCTAAAGAAGTAGACATTCTTTTTCTAAGAACCAAAGGAATTAAGGAAGCATAAACAGGTATCAACATTCCTATTTCAAGCCAAATAGAAATATTTAGTATTGAAAAATAAATATAAGAAATAAAAAAGGATGTGAATATTATAAAGTAAGTATGGTTTGAGTTAATCAAATTTTCTTTTATATTTTCAAAACTATAATTATTAATAAGGTAAAGTATAATGATTGGTAAAAGGCAGGAAACAATTGCATAAAGAGTTATGGATTTTAACACTAATGAATATGAAGGCTCAAAATCTACAACAAGTACCAATAGCAATTGATAATATATAAAAGCATAGAGTGATAGAAATAAAGGATTAGAAAAACTAATGATTTTCTGTGCCAAATATTTTTCTTTATTCATTTCTATAAGACTGATTTCCTTAAACGAGCTACAGGAATATCTAATGCTCCCCTATATTTTGAAACTGTTCTTCTTGCAATAGAATATCCCTTTTCTTTCAAAAGCTCTACTAATTTATCATCTGTAAGGGGATTTGACTTATCTTCAGAGTTGATAAGGTTGATTAACTCATCTTTAATTTTATCTGTCGAAACCTGCTCCCCTTGTTCATTTAGCATAAAATTGGAGAAGAAATTCTTTAATTTAAACGTTCCAAAATGAGTTTGAGCATACTTATTACTTACAACTCTTGAAATAGTAGAAACATCCATATCAACCTTATCAGCAATATCTATCAAACGCATTGGTTTGAGTTTTTGAATATCTCCTTCCAAAAAATATTCCTCTTGATACTTAATAATTGCCTTCATAATTAAGTATAAAGTATCCTTCCTCCTATTTAAAGCATCTATGAAGATATTGGCAGAGTCTAATTTTTCTTTAAGAAAACTAGCTGTTTCTTTATCGGAAGGCTGATTGCTTAGAGAAACAGTTTTGAAGAGATTTTCATAATAGGCATTTGTTCTTAGTTTCTGATTTCCATAACTATTTACCTGAAAATCTACTCTTCCATTATGCACCCAAACAATGAAGTCAGGAACAATAGGAATTGAAGTATCATTATCTGAATAAAGAGAATTACCAGGTTTTGGATTTAGCTTAATAATCTCTTCAATAGCCTCTTGAAGCTCTTCTTCAGAACACTCAAGTCGTTGAATAATTAAATGATATTGCTTTTTCTTAAAGTATTCAAAACAATTTTTTACTACTTCCTTGGCTAAAATTATGGATTTTGTTTTTTCTTTTTTGTTTAACTGAATTAGCAAACACTCTTGAAGATTTCTTGCCCCTATTCCAACTGGGTCAAAAGTTTGGATAACGGATAAAACATATTCTATTTCTTCAACAGAAACTTCCTTATTATGACGAAATAGAAAATCATAAGCAATAGAATCAACACTCCTACTTAAATACCCTGCCTCATCAATATTTCCAATAATTTCTAAACCAATAAGTTTTTCTACCTCACTCAAAGGTTTTAGTTGGAGTTGAGCAATTAAATCTTCATGGAATGTTGTTTCACTAACAAAGAGCTGGTTTTTATCTATCTTATCTCTATCCTCATTCTTCTTAAAAGAAACTATTTCATCATCATTAGGGAAAATATCCTCATCGGCAAAAACATCGTCTCCTCTATCATCTTCATTCCTTTCTTCAATATCTTCTAAATGTTCTTCCTCTCTTTCAGAATCATCATCTTCTTCTAATGTTGGGTTCTGTTGGATTTCATTCTTTATTCTTTGTTCAAGAGCAATTGCAGGTAACTGCAACAACTTCATCAACTGAATTTGTTGAGGAGATAGTTTTTGTTGTAACTTTTGAAGAATTTTTGTTGAAATCATCTAATCAAAAACATTATTAAAATTCAGCATTATGAGGAGTACGAGGGAAAGGAATAACATCTCTAATATTAACCATTCCTGTAACGAATAAAAGTAAACGTTCAAAACCCAAACCAAATCCACTATGAGGAGCAGAACCATAACGACGAGTATCCAAATACCACTTCATTTCCTCTGGCTCAATACCAACTTCTTTCATTCTTGCAATTAATTTTTCTATACTTTCTTCTCTTTGACTTCCTCCAATAATTTCTCCAATCTTAGGAAATAAAACATCCATAGCTCTAACAGTTTTACCATCTTCATTTTGCTTCATATAGAAAGCTTTAATTTCTTTTGGATAGTCTATTAGTATAACAGGCTTTTTAAAATGCTTTTCAACCAAATATCTTTCATGCTCACTTTGTAAATCAACTCCCCAACTAATAGGGAACTCAAATTTTTGGTCTGCCTTTTCCAAAATTTCAATAGCCTCAGTATATCTTAATCTTTTGAAATCATTATTTACAACAAAGTTTAACCTGCTAATAAGTTCCTTGTCATACATATTTTGCAAAAACTCTAAATCATCTTTGCAGTTTTCAAGAGCATAACTAACCAAATATTTAATAAATTCCTCAGCTAAATCCATATTATCTTCCAATTCATAGAAAGCCATTTCAGGCTCTATCATCCAAAATTCTGATAAGTGACGAGGAGTGTTTGAATTTTCTGCCCTAAAAGTTGGTCCAAAAGTATAAATCTTTCCTAATGATAAAGCTCCAAGCTCTCCTTCTAATTGCCCAGAAACTGTAAGTGAGGTTTGTCTTGAATAAAAATCTTGAGAATAATCTACTTCCCCATCTTTTGTTTTTGGTACATTATTCAAATCCAAGGTTGTTACCTGGAACATCTCACCTGCTCCTTCAGCATCGGAAGCAGTGATAATTGGACTATGCCAATAGAAAAATCCTCTGTCATTATAAAACTTATGTATTGCATAAGCCATAGCATGACGTATTCTAAAAATTGCTCCAAAAGTATTGGTACGAGGTCTAAGATGAGCTATCTCACGCAAAAACTCTAAGGTATGACCTTTCTTTTGTAAAGGATAGGTCTCAGCATCAGCCTCACCATATATTTGAATTTCTGTTGCTTGAATCTCTACATTTTGCCCTTGCCCTACTGACTCAACAAGCATTCCATTAACTCTTAAAGAAGCTCCTGTAGTAATTCTCTTTATAAAATCTTCATTAAATTTGGCTAACTCAACAACCACTTGTATATTATGAATTATTGTTCCATCATTTAGAGCAATAAAAGCAATGTTTTTATTTCCTCTCTTGGTCCTAACCCAACCTTTTACACAGATTTCTTTGCCTATTTCTTCGTTCCTTCTGCCTTTCAAAAGCTCTATAATTTCTATTCTTTTTATGTCTTTCATTATCTATATAATTATTTCTATTTAGTATTTATAAGTATTCATTTCCTTTTTCAATTTCCACATCAGTTACAAACTGTTTTATTCTTTGCTCTTGATTTTTCTTACAAATCATCAAGACATCATCAGTATTAACCAATATAAAATCATCTAATCCTTGCAAAACCATTAACTTATTAGATGAGTTATTAATAATAGAATTGTCCACATCATAAAGCATAATATTCTTTCCAACAACACTATTCTTTCTTAAATCTTTTTCTCTAATCTCATAAATTGCTCCCCATGTCCCAACATCACTCCAACCAAAATCAGAAGGAATCACATAAACATTTTCTGCCTTTTCCATAACTCCATAGTCAATAGAAATAGATGGGCAAGAAGAATATGCATTCTTAATAATTGCCTCTTCATTTGGAGTGTTTATATATTCTTTAATACCATCAAATATATTATATACCTCCTTCAAATGTTCTTGCATAGCATTATTTATGCTCTCCAAAGACCAAATAAACATACCACTATTCCAAAGGAAATCTCCACTTGCAATAAATTGAACAGCCATTTCATAATCAGGCTTTTCAGTAAATAGTTTTACTTTATTTATTTGATTATTGTAATTCTCCAAAAACTCCGTTGTTTTATATTGAATATAACCATATCCAGTATTTGGATAAGTAGGTTTAATACCCAAAGTTACGAGAGCATCATTTTCCTTACTTGCCTTAAGCCCCAATTCAATTGTTTCAATAAACTTTTCCTCATTAATAATATAATGGTCAGATGGAGTTACAATAATATTTGCCTTTGGGTTAATAGATGCTATCTTAAAATTAGCATAAGCAATACAAGGAGCTGTATTCCTACGAGCAGGCTCAGCAATAACTTGACTTGGGTTAAGGTCAGGTATTTGAGCATTAACCAAATCAACATATATATCACTTGTAACAATATAAATATTCTCTCTTGGACAAATCTTCTCAAATCGAGAAAAAGTAGCCTGAATCATAGTTTCTCCCTTACCCAAAATATCAATAAATTGCTTAGGCTTTGAAGTCTTGCTAAGTGGCCAAAACCTTGTTCCAATGCCACCAGCCATTATAATACAATAGTTATCCTTATTCATAATAGTCCCATTTAAAAGTTATTGTTATAAAAAACTATTTAAGCAACAAAATTACTAATACTTTGCAGTATAAACAAAGAAAAATAAATTTTATTTCAAAAACAACTCCAAAACTACTAATTATTTTTACAAATACCTTAAACCTTCCAAGCTCTCCAATAGAAGTTTTTTAGGTAAAGCAACATTGATTCTCATCTTATTCTCACCTTCCTTTCCAAAAATCATTCCATCATTTAACCCAATCTTACAATCAAAAGCTAACTTATGCATTAACTCCTTGTGAGAATAACCATAAGCAGAAAAATCAAGCCAAGGCAAATAAGTAGCCTCATGCCTAAAAGTCCTTATCTTTGGATAGTTAGCCTTAAGAAATTCATTCATAGAAGAAATATTATCAAACAAATAATCCCTCAACTCATCTACCCATTTAGCACCATTTTCAGAATAAGCAGCCTCCAAAGCATAAGCACCAAGCACATTACCATTATACATATGCAAAATATTATGAGTATAGTGCATAAACTTTTTTCTTAACTCTGTATTCGAAATAATAACCTCTGAAGTAGTAAGTCCTGCCATATTGAAAGTTTTGGAAGGAGCCATAAGAGTAATAATATTATCCTTTTCCTCCTGATTCTTAGCACAAAGATGAGTAGGAAAATGTTGATAAGAAGGCATAGTCAAATCTGCGTGAATCTCATCAGAAACCAAAATACAAGAATATTTCTTACAAAGAAAAGCAACCTTAGCCAAAACTTCCTTATCCCAACGTCTTGCAACAGGATTATGAGGATTGCAAAGAAACATCATTTTAACACCCTTTTTAAGCTTATCTTCCAAATTCTCAAAATCCATATCATAATAATCCCCCTTATTAATCAAAGGACTATACACAATATTTCTCTCCTGCGACTCAATAGCATAATAGAATGGATGATAGACAGGCGACTGAACCAAAACATTATCTCCCTTTTGAGTGTAAACCATAACACAAAGCCCCAAGGCAGGCACAATACCAGGAGAAAAAACAATCCAATCCTTCTCAACAATCCAATTATACCTTGTCTTAGTCCACCAAGAAATCGCATTATAGTACCCTTTCCAATACTTCCAATAGCCAAACACAGGATGCGATAACCTTTTTTTTATAGCCTCAATAATAAAGTCAGGAGTCTCAAAATCCATATCAGCCACCCACATAGGCTTTAGGTCAGAAGTTCCAAAAATATCATCTAAAATCCCATATTTAAGAGAATCCGTACCCTTACGTTCAATTACCTTATCAAAATCATATTTTTTCATAAACATAAAAAATCTAAAACATTATTATTTTCTTTACTTCTATTAGTATAAAACTCTTACTTAATTAAAAAGTAATATACATATAGTTATTAGTGATTACAAAAATAGTAATAAAAATTGAAAAAACAGCATTACTCTATCTCTTGATTCTATTTCCGTAGAATTTGATTCTAATTTCATAGAATCAAGTTCTAATTTTCTGTAATTTGATTGTAGAAAAAATTAAACTTAACTTATTTCAAATTAAGCTTAATCTTTTTCAAAAAAGACTTGACATAAATAAAAAAAGACGGCATGTAAATAAATTTATCTCTCCGATAAATTTAATTTTGTGGTACTTATTTTGTTTTTCTTGATTATATAAAGTAATTTTAACTATATTCTTCTTTGTTTTGTAAACAATTATTACTTAACTTTGCAAAATAAAAACAAAAACACACTTAATATATTGAGAAATTAATAATTTAATATGAAAGTAGCTATTACAAGTAAGGGTAACACCCTTGACAGTGTTTTGGACTCACGCTTTGGACGTTGTTCTTATTTTGCAATTTATGATACAGAGTCTAAGGAAGTGGAATTTGTTGAAAATCCAAACCTGAATGCTAATGAAGGAGCTGGTCCTTTAAGCGTAAAGTTAATTGCTTCTTACGGAGTTAAGAAAGCTGTTTCCAAAGAATTTGGATTTAAGATTAAGTCTCTTATGAATGATTTATCTATCCAAATGATAGTCATAGATGAAGAAAAGACAATTAAAGAGATTGTCGAGTTATTAAATAATGAATTGTTAAACTAATAAATTAATAAAATTATGCCAAGAAGAGATGGTACAGGACCTCAAGGTCAAGGAAGAAAAACTGGAAAAGGAATGGGCAATTGCAAGTCAAATGTAAGTTCTAATCCAGAAAATCAAATGCAAAACGACTGTTTTGAAAGAAGAAATTCTAGCAAGGGAGCCGGAAATAGAAATGGTAGAAGAAATAACTGCCAAAACAAAGATTTTAATAACTAAACAATAGGATTTAGTTTATATACTATACTCTATTGTTTTTAATAATATAATTATATATGAAAAAGAGAATAGCAGTCCCTACGGAAAATGGGATTTTATGTTCACATTTTGGTCATTGTGAATCATTTTACATAGCAGATGTAGAAAATAATGAAATTGTTTCAAGCAATTTTGTAAAACCCCCTAAACATGAACCTGGTGTTTATCCTGCTTGGGTAAAAGAACAAGGGGTAAGTGAAGTTATATGTGGAGGAATTGGAGAAAGAGCCCAAGCTCTTTTTGCTCAACAAAATATTAAACTACATATTGGAGCTAAAAACAAAAATGTAGAAGATTTGATTAGAGATTTAATCTCTGGCAAATTAGAAACTGGACAAAATATTTGTGACCATTAATGAAAATAGCAATTGCCTCAGGAAAAGGTGGTACAGGAAAAACCTTTGTTTCTACAAATCTTTTTAGGGCATTTAAAGACTTGGGATATTCTGCTATATTAGTAGATGCTGATGTAGAATGTCCCAATTCACTTTTATTCTATAATCTTAAAAAGGCTGAGGAAAGAATAGTTAAAGAATATAGACCTATTATCCACTCAGATAAATGTGTTTATTGTGGATTATGTGATGAGTATTGTGAATATAATGCTATATTTTGTATTCCAGAATTAAAACAAATAAAACTATTAGATAATCTATGTCATGGATGTAAGGCTTGTAGTTTTGCTTGTCAATATGATGCTATAGAAGATTCAAATACAGAGATAGGAAAGGTTTCAACCTATGTAGACAAAGATAAAAGCCTATATTTTGAAGGAAGATTAAAAGAGGGGTCTGTTTCTACAGTTCCTGTAATTAAATCAACTATTTGTGAAGCCTCTAAAAATTCGTCAGAGTTTATTTTAATAGATTCTCCTCCTGGAACATCTTGTCCTTTCATCCAAACTTCAATTCGTTCAGACTTTATAATATTAGTAACAGAGCCTACCCCTTATGGATTGAGCGATTTAAAACAAGCAATATTGACCCTAGATTCTATGAATAAGAAGTGTGGTATCATTATTAATAGAGCTGGACTTGGTGAGATGGAACTTTATAATTATTTATCAGACAAAAATATTCCAATATTAGGAGAAATCCCTTTTTCAAAAGAAATTGCTCAGATATACACTCAAGGTAATTTGGTTTATGATTATATGGAAGACATAAATCAACTATTTAAAGACTTGATAAAAAAAATAATATATTATGGAAATAGCCTTTCTTAGCGGTAAAGGAGGAACTGGAAAATCTTCAATATGTTCTGCATTTATCTCCTTAGCTAATAATGTTATTGCAGTAGACTCAGATGTTGACGCGGCAAATCTTTATCTAATATTTAAGACCAATAATATTTCTCAAACAAATTATATTTCTGGTAAAAATGCAATAATAAATCAAAATCTTTGTATTAAATGTGGACTTTGTAAGACCTTATGCCAATTTGACGCTATTAATATCATAAATGGAAATTATCAAATAGACCCTATCTCATGTGATGGATGTGCTCTTTGTTATAGAAAATGTGAAAGCAAAGCAATAGAAATGGTTCATTCTGATGAAAGCAAACTATATGTTGGTGATTTTAAGTATGGATTATTAATTTATGGTAGATTAGCACCAGGAGAAGAAAATTCTGGCAAATTTATTAGCGTAATAAGAGATATTGCTAAGAAAAAAGCAAAAGAGAAGGGAATAGATAAAATAATTATTGATGGTCCTCCTGGTATTGGTTGTCCTTTTATGTCCACAATAACTGGAGTAGAGAAGGTAGTATTAGTAACTGAGCCATCTAAATCTGCATTTTTAGATTTAAAAAGAGCTTTAGAAGTAGCAAAGGAATACTCCAAACAGATATATTTAATTATTAATAAATACGACTTAAATACTGAGATATCTAAGGAAATACAAATCTATTGTGATAATCTCAACATTCCAACTATTGCAAAAATACCTTTTGACGAAGAAATCGTATATGCAATGGTTAATAAACAAACCATTGTAGAGTATAATAAAAACTCAAAAATTGTAAGCATTTTAAAAGATGCTTACCAATACATCTTAAATAATTAAACATATACAAAATACTTTTTTTATTCTCCACAATGTTTAATTTCTTTATTGGTTAGAAAACACTGCTAATTTCCTTTTTCAAAACAGGTTCAATACAAAAAAAACGCCCAGTAAATACTTTACTGAGCGTTTAATAGTTTCTGGCAGCA
>CAYFWD010000009.1:0-36725 GCA_964346795.1 uncultured Bacteroidaceae bacterium | reverse complement strand
AATTTTTGCCCTAGATAATTTTATTTATCCGCCGTATAATTTTATTTAAGTCAAGGTTATTTTGAAAAAGACTAAGGTTATTTTCAAATAAGTTAAGCTTAATTTTTCTACTCTCAAATTCTATATCAAAGTTCCTAAAAATTTGCAAATCAATAATAATATTTTGTCTAAAAATAAACTTAGTCCTTGGGGTCGTAGGACTTAGTCCTATGGGGTACAGGACTTAGTCCTGAGGGGTATAGGACTAAGTTTTCCGAGGGTAAGGACTTAGTTTATTTTTTACAAGAACTAATATACTAATTCTTATATGTTTCAATATTTAATTTAGGGGTTTGGATTTAAGATTGCACCTTTTATTATTGGATAATAAAGATTTTAACGCCTTTATTTTAAGCAAAGCTCAATAATATTTTCCACATGCTGCGTGTGAGGGAACATATCAACGGGCTGGATTTTGTTTACATAGTATTTATCCAAAAGAGTACTTACATCTCTTGCCTGAGTGGCTGGATTGCAGCTTATATAAACTATTTTCTTTGCTTCAATATTTAATAATTGTTCTACTACGCTTGGGTGCATTCCTGCTCTTGGAGGGTCGGTAATTATAATATCTGGCTGCCCATTCTCTTTGACAAAATCTTCGTCAAGAACCTTTGCCATATCTCCAGCATAAAAATAAGTGTTGTTAATATTGTTTTCCTTAGAGTTTAATTTTGCGTCTTTTATCGCATCTTCAATATATTCTATTGCAACAACTTTCTTAACATAAGGTGAAACAAAATTGGCTATGGTTCCTGTTCCTGTATATAAATCATAAACAATATCGTCTTTCTTCAAGTTGGCTAATTCGGCTGCCTTACTATATAATATGTATGCCTGCTCCGAATTGGTTTGATAGAAAGATTTAGGTCCTATCTTAAATTTCAAATCCTCTCTATCGTGCTTAAAGGAAGGCATAAATTCAATAATATGGTCTTTACCCTTATAACAAATTATATCTTGGTCAAAAAGCGTGTCGTTAAACTTGGTGTTAATGGCATACATTAGGGAAGTAATTTGAGGAAATTCCTTTGCGATAGCTTCAAGCATAGGAAAAATCTCCTGACTTTCTTCTGCAAAAACTACAATAAGCATTAAATCCTCTCCTGATGTTGTTCTTATTATAATATTTCTTAGCAACCCCTTATGTTCTCTTATATCATAATATGAAAGTTCTTTTTCTTGGGAATACTTTCTTATAAAATTACGGATAAGGTTTGAAGGTTCTTTTTGCAAAGCACAATATTCAATATCCAAAACCTTATCAAAAAAACTCGGAACGTGAAATCCAAATCCATTTCTATTTGTTCCTTTTTCAAGGGTTTTTATATCTTCTTCGCTAAGCCAACGTTTTGTGGAGAATGTAAATTCCAGTTTATTGCGATAGAAGAATATTTTTTCTGAACCAATAATCTTTTCTGCCTTTGAGCAATCAATATGTCCTATTCTTTGAAGGTTATCAATTACTTGTTTGTTTTTATAAAATAATTGGTCTTCATAGAGCATTGTTTGCCACTTGCAACCTCCACAAACTCCAAAATGAGGACATTTTTGTTCTATTCTTCTGTCAGAAAACTTATGAAAATTTATTGCCTTTCCTTGTGCGAAACTTTTTTTCTTCTTCAAAATCTGCACATCAACAATATCGCCTGGCACAACAAAAGGAATAAAAATTACCATATCATTATACTTAGCTATAGCATTGCCTTCTGCTCCAGCATCAATAATTTCAATATTTTCAATTATCTCTTGTCTCTTTTGCTTCTTTAATTTCATGGGAGTTGTCTAAGAAAAATAAAAAAGAAGCATTGCTTATTCGTACAACAACAATGCTTCTTTGTATATTAATAAAAAGAATAAATTCTATCTTTCGTCAGAAACGGTTAGTTTTTTTCTTCCGTGACGACGGCGATTTGCTAAAACTCTACGACCATTAGCTGTAGACATTCTCTTTCTAAATCCGTGTTTGTTTATTCTTTTTCTGCGTGAAGGTTGGAATGTTCTTTTCATTTTATTTTCAATTTTTCGGACTGCAAAGGTACAACAAATATTTTATTAACCAAATATTTTACTATAAATTTCGTTTTTTAGAACATTTATTTTGATTTTTATTATATAATTACTACTTTTGCAAGTTGAATATTTTGATTTTATATGAAAAAACGTTTTTCCTCAATAATAATACTTACTTTATTTGCTATAAAAGCATTCAATTTGATGGCCGTTCCTGCTTATCCGTATCAGATTTCTTTTAAGCAGTCTGATAATACTATTTTATCTCTTTTCTTAAAAGGAGATGAAAAAGTCCATTGGGGTAAGACCCTTGACAACTATACTCTTTTAGTTTCAAAAAACGGAGATTATGTTTATGCCATTGCGGATTCAAAGGGCGGAATAATACCTTCAGATATGATTGCCCATAATGAAGAGGAGCGAAGCAGGGAAGAAAAAGAATTTGTTGCAAGATTAGATAAAAGCTTGTTTTATTCTAAAGAACAAATAGATTATCTAAAACAGATTTGGGATTTTAAAGAAACAGATTATTATAAAAAAGCATTATCTCAAGCCAAATCAACTAATAGAGAACTAAGGATATTAGTCCTTTTGGCTGCCTTTGCAGATGTTTCATTTACTTATGATGCAGATTATTTTGATGCTCTGTTTAATCAAGTTGGTTATAACGTTTATGGAAACGAAGGAAGCGTTAGAGATTATTTTGATGCTTCAACTTTTGGCCATGTTACTGTTATTGCTGATGTTTTTGGCCCTTATACTGCAAGTGGTGGACAAAGTGCATACAGTTATAATAATACAGGATTTTGGGGTGCTAAAAATTTGCTAATAGAAATGCTCTCCTTAGCTGACCAAGATGTTAATTATGCTAATTATTCTAACTATGGGTCTAATTATGTGGACTGTGTTTATATGATTTTTGCTGGCTGTGCTCGTAGTCAAGGAGAGTCAAATGCTATATGGCCTCATAGAAGTGCTCTTTATCCTGCAGTTTTGAAAGATGGAGTTTATATTCAAGACTATGCATGTTCTTCAGAACTTAGAGGAACAACTCTTTATGGTACCTCTCCTCCAGTAATTGGAACTATATGTCATGAGTTTTCTCATGTTTTAGGCCTAGCTGATGTTTATGATACAGATTATGAAGACAACGGACAAGCCTTTGCTTCTGATGGCTGGGATATAATGTCAAGTGGTAATTATAATAATGGAGGCAAAACACCTTGTTTGTGGAGTGCTTTCCAACGTAGTTCAGTAGGTTTTTTGGATTTAGTTGAGTTAAATTCAGCTACACAAATAGGTAACAAAACCCTTCCTCCTTTACATACAAGTAATACTGCATATAAAATATCACATAGTTCTAATGAGTATTTTGTTTTAGAAAATCGTCAAAAAGAAGGATGGGATAGGTTTTTGTATGGACACGGAATGATTATTACACATATTGATAAAAGTGTTCCAGGATGGAATTATAATTGTGCAAATTGTAATTCAACATTATTAGGAATAGATATTGAAGAAGCAAATCCACAAAATAGAAACTATCGTCCGGGCAACACTTTCCCAGGAACAACCAATAACCAAAGCTTTACTGATAATACAAACCCAAATAGCTTATCAAATAATAATTCTCCATTAAACAAACCTCTATATAGAATAAAAGAAAATAACATTACAAAAAATATTAGTTTTGATTTTGGAGTAATGCCAACAGATGCACCGCAAGCAACCACAAATTCAATAACTAAATATACTTCTGATTCAATTTTTGTAAGCGTTTCTGTTTCTCAAACAACAGATGCTATTGTAGAAAAGGGCGTTCTTTATTCTACATCTGCAAACCCAACCTCAACAAGTCAAAAAATAATCAATACTGAAAGTGTAAATAATTTTATTTCTATAATTCCTAACTTACAGCCTTCAACGACTTACTATGTTAGAGCTTATGTAAAAAACTCTGCTGCAAATTTTTTCTATGGAGAAATAATACAAGTAACTACTTCTTGTAATCCAATTAATATTTTCCCTTATACAAATAGCTTTGAAAGTGCAGAATCACTAAATTGTTGGTCTCAAGAAGGAGAATCTCACCAAACAAATATTTGGCAAATAAAAGACTCCACTCTTTCAGGAGGAATTACAGAGGCTCAAGAAGGTTCTAAGTTTGCAAATATATATTCTCAATCTTCAACAGCTCAAAAAAGAAAATTAATAACACCTCCTTTAAATATAACTGTACTCTCTCAGCCATACTTAAAGTTTTATTATGCTGCTAAAGCAAAAGGCAGTTTCCAAGATGCTTTAAAGGTTTACTATAGAACCTCCCCTACAAGTACATGGCAAGTATTGAAGAGTTATAATTTAGTTGATTATCCTCAATGGACTTTAGATTCAATTATGCTACCTTCAAAGTCTAATACTTATTATATTGCTTTTGAGGGAGAGCTTTATTCTGGTTATGGGGTATGTATAGACAATATTGAAATAGGAGAATCAAATATTGCTGCTTATCCATCAGTTCAAACCTTAGCTTTGGATAATATTACAGATGTGTCAATAAGAGTTTCTTCCAACTTATTATCACAAGGCTATACTCCAATTAATCAAAAAGGAATTGTTTATAGTACCAACCCTTTCCCAACATTAAACGATAATCATATTTCATTGGGCAATACCTTAGGACAATATTATTTAACAGCAAATGATTTAGAACCAAGTACCTTATATTATTTTAGAGCCTACGCAATTAATCAAGGGTTAGTTTCTTATGGTAATCAATTATCTGCTTTCACAAAATGCCAAAGAATAAACTCTTTCCCATATCAATTCATTACAGAAAGTACTGATAGTAATTGCTTCGTTATGGAAACATATTGGGAGTTGGTTTCACAAGATAATACTATTAATCCTCAAGAAGGAACAAACTTCTTTATGTTTAAACCAAACGTAAACTCTAGTTCAAAACTCATAGTTCCTCTACTTAATTTGGAAAATCATACAGACACCAAAATTAAGTTTTGGCACTTAAAATCAAGTAGCAATGATACATTAACTGTTTATTATAAAATAGGTATTGAAGGAGTTTGGAATAGTCTAAAAACATATACCTCATCAACAAATGTTTGGACATTAGATTCAATTACCCTTCCTAATCCTTCAGATAATTATTATTTAGCTTTTGAAGCTAAAGCACAAAATGGAAGTGCTGTTTATATTGATAATATAGAAATAAATGCTATATCACAAATCCCATTAGTCCAAACTATTTCAGCAACTCTTTCGTCTTATAATAGTATTCAAGTAGATGGAGATGTTGTTTATTCAGGGTTTAGTCCTGTTATTGAAAGAGGGGTATGTTGGACAACTGATGGAACAATGCCTTATATTACTAATTCTAAACTTCAAGTAGGAAATGGAGTAGGACAGTTTACAGCAAATATTATAAATCTTCCTCCAGAAACAACATATAGAGTTAGAACTTATGCAAAAAATAGTTTTTGCGTAAATTATGGTGAAGATTATTCAATAACAACTCCTCCAACCCCAATTTTTAACAATATAATAACAGGAAATCAAGATATTTGTTATTATTCAGTAACACAAACCCTACAAGGCTCATTGCCAACAGGAGGAAATGGACAATACTCATATCTTTGGATACAAAGTTTGGATAGTATTAATTGGGAATTAGCAGCAGATCCTGATTTAAGAATACTTCAATCTTATTTGTCATTTAGGGCAGAGCAAACCTATTATTATAAAAGAATTGTTTATTCAAGATTAGTAGCAGATACAAGTAATTCCGTCAAAATAAATGTTTCTCCTCGCACAAAAGCAGGAAATGTATTTAGAGTTCAAGATACAATATTTCTAAATGACACTTTGAAAATGGAATTAAGAGCTTTTGTTGGGGATAAATTTGTTTGGGAAAGGAAAAAGCTAAACTTTGAATGGGCAGAACTTCCTAATTCTCCAAATAGTTTTTGGTTAGAAGACTCTCCTTCTGAATATGGTAAATATTTCTATAGGGTTAGAGTAACGAGTGGAGCTTGTCAAGAAGAAATATCAGGAGAGGACTGGACTTATGTTAAACAAAGAATAGGTTTAGAAAATATTCTTTTAGAGGACGACAAAGTAATAATATATCCAAATCCTTCAAATGGAAATATTAATGTAATATACAATAAAGAAGAAGCATTTGTTGGGAAACTAATTCTTTATGATATAAATGCAAAAGAAATAAAAAGAATAGATAACCAAGTATTAAATAAGGGAGATAATAAAATAAATCTTTCTCCTATTAATAATGGTTTTTATCTTTTAGTTTTAAAAAATAATGACGTAGTAATAACAAAAATAATAATAATTAATAAATAAAAAGACATGAAAAAAGCTATTAATTTATTGCTTTTTATAGCAATCTTACTAATTTCTCAAATTAGTATAGCTGTTCCTGCCTATAGAAGTTTGGTTCAGCTTCCTCAACCAAATGGAACAGATATTCCAGCATATCTTTTTGGAGATGAAAGAGTAAGTTGGGTTGAGTCAGAGGATAATTATACATTAATGTATAACAATCAAGGTTATCTTGAGTATGCAATTAAAAATCAAAATGGAGATATTATACCATCAGGAGTTATTGCAAAACCTCAAAATGAACGTTCTATTGCAGATATAAATTTCTTAACAAGCATTCCAAAAAGGCTAAGATATTCAAAATCTCAAATAGATTTAATGCTTCAAATGACAGAAATGTTAGATAATACCAAAGCACAAGGAGTTGAAGGATTAACTTTAGGAATTAGAAAACTCTTAGTTATTTTAGTTGAGTTTTCAGATTTTTCATTCGCTTATTCAAGACAAGATTTTGAAAACCTTTTTAATCAAATTGGATATTCATCTTATGGAGCAACTGGAAGTGTTAGAGATTATTTTTTAGCCAATTCTTTTGGAAAATTTGACCTTCAATGCACAGTAGTTGGTCCTTTTAGATTACAAGGAACAAGAAAGTTTTATGGAGAGCGTACTGCAACAGCAAATGATATAAATTCCAAGCAAATGATTATAGATGCTTGTTATGCAGCAGATTCAATAATAGATTTTACTACTTTTGATAATGATGCAAATCTAACTGTTGATGGAGTACATATTGTATATGCAGGAAAAGGGGAACATAATGGAGGAGGTTCAGATGCAATTTGGGCTCATAGGTCAAGACTTTTGCCTCCAATTATTTTAGATGGAGTAAGAATAAGCGAATATTCTTGTGCTTCAGAAAAAAATTCATCTAACTCAATTTCTGGAGTAGGAGTTCATTCTCATGAATTTGGACACGTTTTGGGACTTTTAGACTATTATGATACAGATTACGAACAAAATGGAGTATCAAAGACATTGGGAGATTTGGAAGTAATGGATGCAGGTGCTTATAATAACTCTGAAAAAACACCTCCTTTGTATAATGCTTATTCTCGTATATTTTTAGGTTGGGCAGAACCTTATGTAATTGATTCAACAATGCTAATGGATATTACTGCTATCCCTAACCAAGACACTGCATTAATTTTTAAAGTTAATACTCCAAATGAAGGAGAGTATTTCTTATTAGAAAATATTAATGTTTCAGGCTGGAATACTTATCTTCATTATTCTTTAAACAATGTAGGAAGTGGAATAAGAGCATTACATATTGATGAATCGGAAGGAGCAACAGGCTGGGGCTTATTTGCATCAGGGGGTAACTGTGTTAATTGTGTAGCATCAAAAAACAATGTACTTCTAATGTCCGCTGACGGAGTTTATAATGGAGGAGTATCTGGTCAAACAAATTATCAATCTTGGTATTATACAAATATGGCTAATATGTTATATCCAGGTTCTCAAAATATAACTTCAATAACTGATGCAACTACAACCAATTTTAAGTCTTGGGGTAATCTAAACTCTAATGTAGAAATTACAAACATAACAAGACTTTCAAATAATAACATTACTTTCAAAGTAAATGGAGGTGCAGCACTTGGAGTTCAGGTACAAACATTGGTTCCTACTCAAATAACTCATACTTCTGCAAAACTTTCAGGTTCAGCTCAAACATCTCTACAAGGCGATGCAACAATAATTGAACGTGGATTTGTGTATAATACCGACCCTTATCCTTTGATTTCAAACAATAAAATAATTGTATCTGGAACAACAGGCAATTTCAACACAACATTAACAGGACTTGAAGCAGGAAAAACTTATTATTATCGTGCCTATGGAATAAATGCAAATGGAGTAGCTTATGGAGAACAATTCGCTTTCCTTACAACTTCTGATGCAATTTCCAACAATGCAATAATGGATAGTAATTTCGCAGCATGTGAAACAGGAGAAATGCCAACAATTATTGGTTCTCTTCCTCAAGGAGGTAGTGGAGAATATATTTATCGTTGGTTGGAAAGCACTGATAATATTAATTGGGCAATAACTCAAAATGCAGGAATTAAAAAAGACTATACTCCTTCAAACTTAACTGTACCAACATATTTCAAAAGAGTAGTATTATCTGCTGATAAAGTAGATACCTCTACTTCAAAACTTGTTCCAATAGTACCTGTTACAGTTGCAGGAACAATAAGTACTGAATTTGATACCATAGCAAAAGGCAGTCAAACAGGTGAGATTTCTCTAAGTGGACATGTTGGAGATGTAGTTGTTTGGCAAAGGAAACAAGGAAATCAACAATGGGCACCAGTTGAAAACTCTGCTTACCAAACTTCTATAAATGAAGTTCTTTCTCAAGAAGGAGATTATCAATATAGAGTAAGAGTAAGAAGTGGAGCTTGTCCTTCCAAAACAACTTCTCCGGTAAATATTTATGTAACAAGCATTGGCCTTTCAGATATTGATAAAGACCTAATAAACTTTAATATTTATCCAAATCCTTCAAAGGGAGAATTTACCTTAGACCTAAGTATGGAAAGCGGAAAGAAGGTTGATATGCAAATCATTAATCTTTTGGGCAAAACAATTTACGTAAAAGAAGGCCTAACAGAAAAATCAGAAATAAAAATTTCAGCAATTGAAAATGGAACATATATTTTGATTTTGAAGGATGGAGATAAGATTGTTGGTAAAAGACAAATAATAATTACAAAATAAGTCCTATATAAATAAATTTATCTAGGAGAAAAAACAAAAAAGTCGGCGGATAATTTTATTTATCTGCCGACTTTTTTCATTTATAAAGGAGCTTTTTTATTTTGTAACTATCCTTTTTAATTCTGAAGAAATAATCTGCTTTAACTTTTTCAGGACTCTTAATTCTGAAAGAAAAATTAATTGGTTATCATAATCCTCTTCTTCCTTTATTTTTTCTTCCAAATCTAATATCTTCCTTTCTAACTTATTTGATTTAAAACTCAAAAGACTTTCTTTCACATCTTGATTTAGCTTTTCATCACTTTCAGGGTCAGGAACAATTATCTTCCATCTTTCCGCCCAAAGATTACTAATAGAATAATTATTAATCAAAAGTGCAGTTGTTAGCTTTTGAACTTCTTTATTTTGACTATTTGTAAATAAACTTAATTCTGGCAATCCTCCTTTTTCAAAAAGATATTCCTTATAAATATTAAAAATATATTGATATAGTTTATTATCAAATTCTAACTTATCACTTGCAATATCTCCAACCAAATAAGCAGCAACCAAATAATTAACATCTTCTTTCTCTCCACTTTCTCCAATAATAGTTTGAGTAGTTTGTCTGTTTCCAAAGTTTAGCAAAAGAGATATTATCTTTCTTTCTTGAAACTCATCAGGGAAGGCTTCTTCAATTATTTGTTTCTTTGCTTTTTCATTAGTTACGTAGCTTGAACCATCATCCTCATCAAGAAACAAGTCGTCAGGAGGAAGGTCTGATGATGTTTCATCTTTTCTTTCTTCCTTTTTCTTCTTAAAATATCTTTCTCTAAGTACTTTTGTTAGTTCATTATTGAGAACTTCTTCCTTCATATTAAGGATAGAGGAACATTGTTGAATATAGGCTGCTTTCTCAATATTATCAGGAATAAGACTAATTGTATTTATTATTTCCTTTATTAAGGCACTTCTTTTGAAAGGGTCATCTTTGGCATCACTTAAAAGAAGATTAGTCTTGAATAAAATAAAATTCTCTGCTTTTTCATTAATATACGCCTTAAATTCTTCTTGTGGTAGCTTTCTACAATAAGAATCAGGGTCTTCGCCATCAGGAAAAAGAACAATCTTTACATTTAACCCATTCTCCACAAAAAGGTCAATTGCTCTAAATGCTGCCTTAATTCCAGCCGAATCCCCATCATAAAGTATGGTAACATTTTTAGTATAGCGTTTAATAAGTCTTATTTGTTCCAAAGTAAGGGCAGTTCCAGAAGTTGCAACAACATTTTCCACATTATTTTGGCTTAGCATAATGGCGTCCATATTACCTTCCACCAAATAGCATAGGTCTTGTTTTACAATTTCATTCTTTGCCAAATGAAGCCCAAACAAAACCTTACTCTTGGAATAAATGTCGCTTTCAGGAGAGTTTACATATTTTGCCTTTGACTTTTCAGAACTTAAAACCCTGCCAGTAAATCCTAAAGGACGTCCACCAATATTATAAATAGGAAATATTACCCTTGCTCTAAACCTGTCATATTTTGATTTAGTATCTTCTTTCTCTATTGTAAGCCCCGACTTTACCAAAACCTCATCAGTATATCCATTCTTTTTAGCATATTCAGTAAAATCAGTCCAGCTATCCTTACAATATCCAAGCCCCCAACGCTTAATAGTTTCTTCCTTAAGGTCTCTTTCAATAAAATAACTTAGACCTATCTTTCTTCCTTCATTATCATTAAAAAGAATGTCTGCAAAATATTTTTGAGCAAACTCCGTAACATGGAAAAGAGCATCTTTTTCATCTTGAAGAGTTTTATCTTCTATGCTTAGTTCCTCTTCTTGAATTTCTATTCCATACTTGTTAGCAAGAAAGCGTAAGGCCTCAGGATAGGAATAATGCTCATGCTTCATTATAAAATTAACAGCATTCCCAGCTTCTCCACAGCCAAAACATTTGAAAATACCCTTTGAAGGACTAACAGTAAAGGAAGGTGTTTTTTCATTATGAAAAGGACAATTGCCAATATAATTAACTCCTCTTTTCTTTAGTGGAACAAAAGAATTAATAACATCAACAATCTCTGTTGCATCAAGGATTTTAGCAATATCTTCCGGTTTTATCATCTTTGCAAAGGTACATTTTTATTTTATTTTACTACCACTATTGTCCTATAAAAACAAAGATTTAATTAAGATTCAATTTTAGACTCACTCCTTAGTTTATAAACATAGTTATTTTGACCAACTTAATATAATGATATTTTAAAATTTTTAGCTGTGTAGTATTTCTTGGATAATTATCTCAAAGTCCCAAGATAGTTATCCCATAGTCAAAAAGTGCGACTTTTTGAGTGTTTCTATTTTATTTTACTACCTTTGTATGCTCAAAAGATTGAAAATTTTATGGTAAAGTATTTAAAAAAGAACTATTCGTGGGGAATTATTATATTCTTTGGACTATTGTATTTTCTATTTCTTTCCAATAATCCAACATCTGACTCCTATGCCAATGCTTTCTCTTCCATAACAAAAGAAGAATTGTTTCGCCCTCATCATCTTCTCTATTCTGCTTTTGGATATTTATTCTATTTGCCTTTCCAAAATACCTCCATTGAACCAATAAGAATATTCCAAACCATAAACGTAATCTTTGCTATGGGGTGTTTGGCATTGATGAGATTTATGCTATTAAGATTACATCTAAAAGAACATCCTATTGCTGCCGCTATTTTATTTCTTGGTTCTTGCTTTGGATTCCAACGTTTCGCAATAGATAATGAATGTTATATATTATCTCTGTTTTTTACATTACTTGCTTTGAACTTTATACAAAGTTTCCTTATCAACAACAAAACATATAAGATTGTACTTTGTGCTTTTTCATCTGTTATAGGTTGTTTGTTTCATCAAATAGTAATCTTTGCATGGCTATGTTGTTTTATTGTAATTATCTTTAATCGCAAAAGGAAATATTTTATATATTTCTTTCTTATAAGTCTTATTATTCCTTTAACCTATGCACTGGTAGTATTTTTGCAAGAAGGCTCACTAAGCATTAACTCATTAATGAATTTCGTACTGCATGATTACTTAAACTCCAATGCTGAAATGCCAATCTTAAAAAATGTTCTTCTTCTTTCTTCATTAAGTTTCGTAAGAACCTTTTTCCAAGTACATGGATATATTGGAAGTATGATTTCTCTATATCCAACAATAGGAATACTAATAATAGCGGTTAGTTCAATATTTTTTATTCTTGGAATTATCTTTTTATTCAAACTAACTAAAAGAAATCTTACCCTTTTTAATGAAAGGCGATTTGTAAGATTAACTTGGTGGCTTTTAATATATAGTCTTGCTTTTGCAATGTTTTCAAATGGAAATGCTGAGTTTATGATAATTATTCCATTTCTTTTAGTGCTTTTAGCTGCCTACTACTTTGAAAATATTCGTTGGAATTTATTTAGCTTTGGATTTTCAATGTATGCTTGGAATCTCTTCTTTGCTCTAATCCCAATAGGACTTCTCAACACTAATAGCAACAAAGAATTAGCTTATCTTGTTCTAAAGGAAGATGCTATTTTTGTTCTAAAGGATAAGGTTGGCGTAGATAATATTGTTTATTACCAACAAAGAAATCAAAACCTAACAAAAACTTTTAAGATTTCAGAGGTAAGTCCTGAGATGTTTGAAGAATGGGTTAAAGAAAACAAAACAATTTATACTGATTATTTTGGAGGGAAGGAAACCCTTTCAAGAGCCAAATTGGCTAAAAGCAATAATAATCAAATTCCTTCCAATAGTCCAATAATAAAGAACAAGGATAAGTTTTATCCAAAGTATAAATTCTTTTCTTTAGGTCAAGAAAAAGAAATATGGACTTTTATTAGTACTTTTGCTACTTCAAACTAATTTGAGCAATGAAAGAATATATTATAGCAACCAATAATAAACATAAGGTTGAAGAGATACAGCAGGCATTAGGAAAGAATATAAAACTAATTACCTTAAAAGAACTTGGTTTAAAAGAAGACATACCCGAAACAGCCAATACATTACAAGGAAATGCCCTTCAAAAAGCAAAATTCATTTACGATAGATTTCAAAAACCATGCTTTGCAGACGATACAGGGTTGGAAGTGGAAGCATTAGATGGTCGTCCTGGTGTGTTTTCAGCTCGTTATGCTGGAGAAGGATGTAGCTTTGACGATAATATTGATAAACTTCTTGATGAGATGGAAGGCAAGACCAACCGCAAAGCAAGTTTTAAGACCGTTATTTGTCTTTTAGAAGACGGAAAAGAACTTTTCTTTGAAGGAAAATGTGAAGGAGTTATACTTACAGAACGTTATGGCAAAGGAGGATTTGGTTACGACCCAATCTTTATGCCTAAGGGGTATGGTGAGAGCTTTGCCGAAATGTCCTTAGAAGAAAAGAATAATATTAGCCACAGAGCAAAGGCTGTAAAAAAGTTAGTAGAACATATTAACTCAAAATAATTATAGATAAAGTAACAAACACCCTAATATAAAACCATGTTAGAACTTACAAAAATAAGACAAGAAAAGGAAGAAATAATAGCAAGACTAAAAGTAAAGAACTTCCAAAAAGCTGAAGAAATAGTTGAACTTATTTTGCTCTTAGACATAGAAAAACGCCAAGTGCAAAAAGAGCTTGAAGACCTAAAAGCACAAACCAATGCTAAAAGTAAGGAAATAGGTAGCCTTATGGCTCAAAACCAAAAAGAAAAGGCTCAAGCAATAAAAGAAGAAGTATCTCAAATAAAAGAAAAGACAAAAGAATTGGAAATCCAACTAAAGGATAAGGAGGAAAAAATCCTTAATAATATTATACTTCTTCCAAATCTTCCTCATTCTTCAGTGCCTTTGGGAAAGAGTGCAGAGGATAATGAAGAGGTATTTAAGCATGGAGATATACCTCAGCTCCCTTCTAATGCTCTTCCTCACTGGGAGCTTTGTCAAAAATACGATATTATTGATTTTGACTTAGGAAGTAAGATTACTGGAGCAGGATTTCCTGTTTATAAGGGTAAGGGTGCTAAACTTCAAAGGGCATTAATAAACTTTTTCTTGGAAGAAGCTAATAAGGCAGGCTTTACAGAAATACAAGCCCCTCTAATGGTAAATGAAGATTCTGCTTATGCAACAGGACAACTACCAGATAAAGATTCACAAATGTATGTTGCAAAAGAAGATAATTTCTATCTAATACCAACAGCCGAAGTTCCTTTAACAAATATGTTTAGAGACCAAATCTTAAAGGAAAGCGAACTCCCAATAAAGGTTTGTGGATACACACCATGTTTTCGTCGTGAGGCAGGCTCCTATGGTAAAGATGTAAGAGGGCTTAACCGTCTTCATCAATTTGATAAAATAGAGATTGTATGCGTTCAAACTCCGGAAAACTCCTACGCTCAATTGGAAGAAATGAAGCTTCACGTACAAAATCTTCTTATCAAACTGCAATTACCGTTTAGAATACTACGACTATGTGGAGGCGATATGAGTTTTACTTCTGCCCTAACATTTGACTTTGAAACTTATTCCGCAGCACAGCAACGATGGTTGGAAGTAAGTTCTGTTTCCAACTTCGAAACCTTTCAAGCAAATCGCTTAAAGTTACGTTACAGAAACCAAGAAGGTAAGATAAACTTAGCTCATACCCTCAACGGCTCAGCACTTGCATTGCCAAGAATAGTAGCTACTCTTTTGGAAAACAACCAAACTGACGAAGGAATAATAATCCCTTCTTGCCTTCAACCTTACACAGGCTTTGATAGAATAGACTAAAAGAAAATTCTAAAGTTTATTATTGTAGCTGTCATATAAATAAGACGGCTAAGAATAGTTTTTTCTTCCCTTTTTGTAACTTTTTCCTGCCTTCAATTGTCCTATATATAGAAAACAACATAATATTTTGTAAACAGGATTTGTAAAAACAGGGAAAACAAGACCCTTATTAACTGACAAAAAGCTTAAAATGACCGAAAAAGAATATAATCTTTGTATAAATAATTTTGCTGATAATGTATTTAGATTCCTTGTAAAAAACACTAAGGACAGGGATTTGGCAGAGGATATTCTTCAAGATACATTTATGAAGCTTTGGGAGAAAAGAAAGAATGTTGATTTTCAAAAGGCGAAAAGCTATATTTTCACAGCTTCTTACCATAATATGATAAATAATATTAAATATTCAGCTCTTAAAAATAATGTTCACCCCCAAGGAAGCCATTCTTTTAATGAATACAATGATTTACAAGAGGTGCTTTCGGAAGCTTTGGATAAGCTTTCTCAAATTCAAAAGGCATGTGTTCTTTTGAGAGATTATGAAGGGTATGCCTATAATGAGATTGGAGAGGTTTTATCTTTAAGTCAGGAGCAGGTAAAGATAAATATTTTTAGAGCAAGAGTAAGACTAAAAGAGTATATAGTTTCTATTGATAATGTAATTTAATTATGATAACAAAAGATAATATTGAGGCGTATTTGATTGACCTTTTGGAAGGCAGACTTAGCCAAGAGGAAGAGTTGGAGTTAAGAAAATGCTTAAAGGATAACCCAGAATTTGAAGAAAGCTTGTCTATGTATGACCCTTCTTTAGTTCTTTTACCTGATACTTCAGTGGTATTTGAAGACAAAGAAAGCCTAAAACATCCAAGCAAAACAAAAGTTATATTTCCTTTAGTTAAGTACTTTTCAATTGGAGCTGCTGCATGCTTTGTTCTGTTTTTCTTGATTTCTCAATTAGTTTTAGAGCCTTCAAATAATATTGAGGAAAGCTTTTTTAATAATGTATTAGTTAAAAGAGAAAATATTGATACCATAGAAGAGCCTACACCTATCATTAAAGATAATAAGACTGAATTTAGAAAGAGCAAAGCTCCCCATAAACCCGCTATGCCTTTGGCTAAGGAAAACGAAATTGAAGTTAAAGAGGATTTAGAGGAAAAGAAAGAACCTAAAATCATTCTATCCAATAGTTTGGTTGTTTATGAAGTAAATAATATGGTTGTATATAAAGAGGATAAAGATTGGGAAGCAAAGGAAGTTATAGAAGTAAATAATATGGTTGTATTTAAGGACAATACACCTAAAACAAAGGATAGTTTCTTTGATATATTAAAAGATAAATTTGAAACAAAGGTTGAAAGAGGAATACAAGAATTTAATTCTTCTTTAGCATTCTTTCAAGAGAATGTAAGCTTTGAGAATGGAAATGTAGTTTTAATAAAACGTAAGTAATAACAATAAAAACAATACAGAAATGAAAACCAAGATTTTTTCAGCAATTTTCCTTATTATAGGGATAAATATTATTTCTTTTTCACAAGAAGAAATTACAATTAAGCAAGTGCTTAAAAATAGCTCAACAAGTTCCAAGTTTGTAAAAGATGAGATTAATATGGTAAGAATTAACACTTCTCTTCCTGTAACAATTAATGGTGGCGAGCAAAATGCTATTTATTTAACAGGAACGTTTGGCAGTGAAGAGGATTATGCAGGTTTTTGCACGCTTGAAGATGGTATATTAAACATTAACTCTCCTCAAAAAGGTAAAAATATTACTTTAGAATTAGCTCAAGATGTTAATATTTTCCATTTTAAAAATAATGCTAATGTATTAGTCAATAAGGATATTGATGTCAAAAAATATGGATTATTTGAAATTGGAAATAATTCTATTGCAATGATTAATAGCAATATTAAAGGAGAAAATTTAATAATAAAAAGTAGAAATAACTCTAAAATAAGTTTTTATTCTATTGATATAAAAGATTTAGATATTAAACAGGAAAAAGGTTCTGAGGTTTTTCTAAATGGGAAAACTAATACATTAAAGTTAGATAGCGATGAGGATTCAAAACTTATTAATGACGTATTTTTCTATTCTGATTTATATGAAGCAATAAAACCAAGTGGAGGTGATACTATACTTGCACATGGAAATGTATTATATAAATTAAAAAGCAGTAATTTTGAAATGGATAGCGAAGGAAATATAATATCAAATAAAGGAGATACAATTTCAAAGAATAAAAATCTTTCAAAATTAGAAGATATAGATACAAAGGAAATAGAAGAAGAGACAAGATGTAAACCTTACCCAAATGTAAGTGTAGTATTAGCTGCTTCTTTCGGAATATTAAATTGGTCTGATAGAGTGTCTAATATTGATGATTTATTCTCTTCACCTACCAATGAATATGATTTAGTATGGGGCATGAGTCCAAGTATAGGATTAACACTTAAATATAACCCAAATAAGAAAATAAGTTTTTCAACAGGATTATTGGTAGAATTTAATAAATTTCAGTTTCAAAATAATGTTATGATGACAAATATTAATGGAGAGAAAAGACTTGCTTACGAAACTAACCCTGCAATTAATGCCACAAGTTATTTATATGCTTACTATATAAATATTCCTCTTACTGTTAAATATAATTTTTATAAGAATTTCTCCATTCATGCAGGAGGTATATTTGGATTTAATTTTAGAAATTCTTCAACAGGTTTTCGTAGAGAATACGATATTCCAAATGCAGAAGTTATAGAAAGATGGGGAACTAATTATAATAATTTTAAGCCAATTAAATTTGAAGCTCAAGCTGGAATTGGTTGGAATGGAATAGACCTTTATGTTAAATATGCCCTTACTCCTATCTTTAAGGATAATACAGAGAGGGAAGTTTATCCATTTAGCATCGGACTTTCTACAGGTTTTTAATAGTAATATTCAACTTTTCATGACACCAAAAAGCCGTTTTGATAAACTAAAACGAAGTCATCACGACACCAAAACGAAGACTTTATGAAGTTGAAATGCCATTTCGTTTTAATGAGATGGCATTTCGTATATATCGAAATGGCATTTCATGGCGACGAAATGGCATTTCGTTTCAATAAAACGAAGATTTAAGGTCGTCAAAACGCTGTTTTGATGTGGTTAAGTCTTCGTTTTGATGTTGTGTTTACTTCGTTATTTAAAACTCAGATAAGGTTTTAGGAATTATAAGTCTTATTATTGATGATTTTTATCAAATTCCCAAGCTTTTTTATATCTTTGCAGAAATTAAAATCTACTTAAAATGAAATTTACTGCAGAACAAATAGCATCTTTGTTAGGAGGCGAAATAGCTGGAGATAAGAATGTTGTTGTTAATTCTCTTTGCAAGATTGAAGAAGGGGTTGAAAACGGAATGTCCTTTCTTGCTAATCCAAAATACGAACATTATGTTTATGACACTAAGGCTTCTGTTGTTATAGTAAATAAGAGTTTTACTCCTGAAAGAGAGGTTAAAGCAACAATGATTAAGGTTGATGATGCTTATGCTTGTTTTGCTAAAGTATTGGATATATATAATGAGTTTTTACTAAATAAGTCAGGTATTTCTTCTCTTAGCTTTATTTCCAAATCTGCCTCTATTGACGAAAATGCCTATGTTGGAGAGTTTGCTTTTATTGGTGAGGGTGTGAAGATTGGTAAAAACGCTAAGATTTATCCTCATGCTTATGTTGGGGATAATGTTGTTATTGGGGATAATGTTACTTTGTTTTCTGGAGCTAAAATTTATCATTTATGTATTATAGGCAACGATTGTGTTATTAACGCTGGTGCTGTTATTGGTGCTGATGGTTTTGGATATGCTCCTTTGGAAGATGGTTCATTTAAAAAGATTGCTCAGATTGGTAATGTTATTTTGGAGGATAGGGTTGAAATTGGAGCAAATACCACCATTGACAGGGCGACTATGGGCAGTACTATAATTAGAAAAGGGGTTAAGCTGGATAATCTTATTCAGGTTGCCCACAATGTTATTATTGATGAGAATACTGTTATGGCTGCTCAAACAGGTATTGCGGGTAGCACCAAGATAGGAAAGAATTGTTTTGTTGGTGGTCAGGTTGGTTTTGCTGGTCATATAAGTATTGGAAACAATGTTAAGATTGGGGCACAATCGGGCATTATGTCAAATATCAAAGATGGCTCTACTCTATTGGGAAGTCCTTCCATGGAATCTCGTCCTTATATGAAGAGTTATGCTTTATTTCGCAAACTCCCAGAATTAGAACTTAAGATTAGAGAGCTTGAAAGCAAGATTAAGAAATTGGAGGGGAAATAAAATTTAGTTGAGTTTTATTCTTCTCTATGAGAGTTTTACACTAATCAAATGTAAAGTCGGAGGTTGTAGTAACAGAATTTTGCTTTTGAACTCCTCGCATACTCATACAAAGATGTTGAGCTTCAATAACTACAGCTACTCCCAAAGGATTTAATGTTTCTTGAATACATTCCTTTATTTGTTTTGTTAAGCGTTCTTGAACTTGAAGTCTTCGTGCATAGCACTCCACAACACGAGGAATTTTACTTATACCGACTATTTTTCCATTTGGGATATAGGCAACGTGAGCCTTTCCTACCATTGGGACCATATGATGTTCGCAAAGAGAATATATTTCTATTTCTTTCACTATCACCATTTGTTTATAGTCTTCATGGAAAACAGCAGAGCGAAGTATTTGTACAGGGTCCTCATCATATCCATGGGTAAAAAACTGCATTGCCTTTGCTACTCTCATTGGTGTATCCAATAGTCCTTCACGAGAAGAATCTTCTCCCAAGAGGTCAAGGATTTCCTTATAGTGAGAAGCTAATTTCTTAAGAATTTCAGGGTTATATCGCTCTATTTTGGTGTATCCATTATCATTCATAGTAAAAATCTTTTATCAATTGGTTTGCAAAGGTATAAAAATAAAATAATATCTTTGGATTTTTAGAAACTTATGTTCATTCCAAAGCTTGGCATAATAGGAAGTTGGTCTACTCTTTCTCCTGTTATTCTATCTTGATAGAATAGGTTGTTTCGGTTGTAGAGGTTGGTTACGCTTAGGTTAAGTTCTACGATTGCACGTTTTATTTCAAAACGTTTCTTTATGGAAAGGTCTAATCGGTGATATTCTGGCAGACGTTTGGAGTTGTAGTTGCTAAGTAGCATTTGGAATGTTCCATTTGCAAAGATATAGTCGTAGTTTATGCCTGATTGAAAGTCTAAAAGCTCTTGCCCTCCTCTGTTAGGTGTGAATGGAAATCCACTTCCATAGTTCCATCTTAGGCTAACTTCCCAAGAACGAGAAAGTCCCAATTGGTAAGAGAGCAAAACATTAACATTATGTCTTCTATCATAATGTGGTGAGTATTCCATAACCTCATCTTCTCTTAGTACTTTTCCTAAGGAATAAACAGTCCAAATGTATAATCTTCCATCGTCATACTTAGCACTAAAATCTATTCCATAGGCTTTGCCATACTCTACTGCAAATTCTTTTTTGAGGTATTCTGGTTTTGGACTTGTTCCTGTGGAACTATGTTCTTGGTCGTCATCAAAGAGCTTGTGTTTGTTTACAGCTATTAGCCCTTCCATTTCTTTATAATAGCCTTCAACATTTAGGCTAATTGTTTTGGTCAGGTCGTATTCTACTCCAAATATATAGTGGTTGGAGGTTTGTAAATAGGAGTCTATCTCTTCGCCTCTATATTCGCGAACTATATTCATCATCTCTGGGTCAATGGTCATATAGCCTGTGAATAGGTTTACTATATCAATATCGGGTTTTGTGTCAATAAATATTTGGGAATAAACTCCTGTTGCTGCTTTTACACGAAGATTATTGGTTAAATTATATTTTAGTGCAAGGCGCGGCTCTGGTGAGGCCTTGCTAAGTGAGCCGTAATAATTAACTCTAAAACTTGGCTCATAGAGAAATCTTCTCCATATTCCCTTAAAGAGAATATATGCTCCCATCTCTGTTGAATAATTGACGTCTGACTTTGTTGTACTTGTTGAGGATTTGATTTGTGTAATGCTTGTGTTGGTTTTGGAGCCAATCATCTCAAATCCATATATGAGTTTGTTCTCTCCAAAGAAATTTGTTGCTGAAAGTCCTGCATTAAAGCCTCCAATAGTACTTGACTTTGAGTTATTAGTGGTGGTTTCTTTCATGTTTACATTATAGTCGGAATATGCAAAGAACCCTTCAACAAGTGCTGTGGTATTACCTGGAAGAAGAAGAAAATTTGCTCCAAAGCCTCTGTTTACCCAATCAAAATTGGCTATTGATTTATATTGGTTTACTTTATCGGTAAAGTTAAATCCAAAAACATTTATTTTAGAGCCATTGTATCCACTTAAGGTTAGCTTTCCGTAAAGGTCTAAAAAGTCATAAGGAAGTGAGCCATCAATATAGGAATAAATATTTTTGGAGGTTTGAGAAAGGTAGGAGTTTTTGGCAGTGATGAGATATGAAAGCGACATTTCTCTTGAGGTGTCTTGTTTTATTATTGGTCCTTCCAAAATTATGTTTGCTCCAAAGGTACTTGCCCCTATATTGCCGTGAGTTTCCTTTTTATTTCCTTCTCTTGTTGATATATCCATAATTGAAGAAAGAGCTCCACCATATTTTGCTCCAAAGCCTCCTGTAAATATTTCTGCATTGCGTATAATATCTGTTTCAAAAACTGAGAAAAGTCCTATGGAGTGGAAAGGGTTATATATTATCATTCCATCTAAAAGAACTTTGTTTTGAATGGCTGACCCTCCTCTTATGTATAGTTGTCCTCCTTGGTCTCCTGTAAATATTACCCCTGGGAGTACCTGCATATATTGTGCTAAGTCAGCACTTCCTCCTATTGAGGGCATTTGTGTTATTTCTTTTGGAGTAATTTTCTCTACTGAAACCTGGCTTTCTGTTCTTGCTGCTAATTTTTTGGCATTTATCTCTACTGCTTGAAGCATCTTGGAGCTTGGCTCAAGTTCTATTCTTAGTGTTAGGATTCCTCCTGATGTTATCTGAATGGGCATAAGCTTTTCTTCATAGCCCATAAAACTAATTCTAAGAACATAGTCTCCCTTTGGAACTTTGTTTATTACAAAATAGCCATTATCATCGGTGGTTGTTCCATAGTTGGTTTTGAGAAGGCTAAGATTTGTAAAGCTTATTGGTTCTCCTGATTTCTTATCATAAACAAAGCCTTTAACTAAACCTGTTTGTGAAAAAGAAAGAAAAGAAAGAAAAAGAAATGTTAGAAAGAAAAATATAGATGTTTTTTTCATAGAAGAAAGTATTTTTACTTATTGTTTGAGGTTGATATTAATGGGTTATTTTGAATACTAATTCTTTTAGCAAATCGCCATTTGAAACATTAGGTGCTATATCCAAGCCTTTTGATTTCAAGTCATATTCTCTAATTAAAGATATTATCTGAAAGAGCTTATCAAGGCTATATATGTTTATTGCATTAATGTATTCTCTTACAAAGAATTTATTTACACCTATTGCTTTTGCAATATTGTCTGGGGTTTTGTCTTTTACCTGAGCAGCAATAATAATCTTGATAAAGTAGGTTAAAAGGGAAGGAAAAACTATTTGGATTGGGTTTTCTTTTGGATTGGCTTCAAAGTAGTTTATTATTCTATTGGCAGAAAGAATATCTCTTGTGGCTAAGGCTTTCTGAAGTTCAAAAACATTAAAATCCTTACTTATACCTATATATTCTTCTATATGATTTATTGTTATCTCTTCATTGGGTTTGAGGTTGAGCTTGAGTTTGGAAATTTCATTTGCTATCTTCTCTAAATTGTTTCCCAAATAATCTGCTATAAGCTGTGAGGCATGAGCATTAATATTTAATCCAGAAGATTTTACGTAATTAACTATCCATTGAGGAATTGCATTATCGTATAGTCTTTTGCTTTCAAAAACAACACCTGCCTTATCAGCTTTCTTTAAGAAAGACTTGTCAATTGACTTATACTTATAGCAAATTACTATTATCGTACTTGGGATTGGGTTATCAAAGTAAGTATCAAATTTTGACCATTCTTTTTTTTCAATATCTTGTGCTTCACGAACCAGAACTAATCTATAATCAGACATTAAAGGATATTGCTTGGCCTCGGATAAAATATCTTCAACTGTTATATCCCTTCCATAAAGAACTTTTTGATTAAAGTCTTTTTCGCTCTCATCTAAGAGAAAATTATCAAACTTTTCTGCTAAAGCATCAATATAAAAAGGCTCATCTCCAGTCAATACATAAATTGGAGATAAGCTTTTTGTTTCAATATCTGATAATATTTGTTCGTATTTCTTTATCATAAGAAGATGCGAAATTAGGAAAAATTTTGATACAAAAAAAGTCTTGTCGCATTGACAAGACTTCTTTTTAGATTATTTAATATTTTTAGTATAGACTTTTATTACCAATTTGGTCCATAGCACAACGGAATCCTATCCATTCTGTACTCTTTGATTGGTCTAAGAATCTTCTTTGTCCTGGGCTTAAATAAAATGCTCTATCTCTCCAAGAACCACCTTTTACTACTCTTACTTTATCAGTAATTAATGAAGAAACTCCGTATTCGTACATTGCATTTGTTTCACTTACTTTTTCTGCATCTGGATCTTCTTCATAAGTAATCATATCTTCATCTTCTGATTGTTCTTTCTTCCATTGGTCTGTTAGTTGTGAACGAAGGTCTCCATCAAGATAGTTAATATTATCTGCTTGCTTGTAGTTTGTACGATTAATGTTTTCAGCAACAGTAACCTCTCTATAGCTAATTCTTCCCAAAGAGTCTTTTTCGGAAATCATTCCATCAGCATCTAATACCTTAGTCATATAAACGTTTCCACGGAAAGGGTTAATATCTTCTGAATCTTGACCTGTCAAAGGACGATAAACATCTAAACACCACTCAGCAACATTTCCTGCCATATTATATAAACCATAATCGTTAGGAAAATAGAAAGTAACTGGTGAAGTGTATTCCCATTGGTCATTTAAAGCTCCTGCAACACCCATAGCATCTCCACGAGTACGCTTAAAGTTAGCTAACATTTCTCCATAGTATTTTTTGTCATCTGTTCTTACTTGATAACCATTCCAAGGATAAATTCTTCTCTCAACAATTCTTTCATCATAGCTATTTCCTATGAGTGCATAAGCTGCAAATTCCCATTCTGCTTCGGTTGGTAGACGGAAACGAGGCAATAATAAACCATCTTCTATTTTAATTTTTCTTACTCCTGCAGAACTTGGGTCAAGGTCTTCTTTTTCATCTAAAACCAAACCTTCATATAATCCTGCAAAATAAGCATCTGTATTAAAGGTATTATCTCCTTGAGCATCTAAATCTAACTCTAAGTATCCGTTATCTACTAATATTCTTTCATTAACACGGTCTGTTCTCCAATTAGCATACTCAACTGCTTGCAACCAAGAAACTCCAACAACTGGAAATTCTGCATAATTTGGATGACGAAAATAATTCTCAACATAAGCTTCATTTAATGCTAACTTTGACCTCCAAACAAGGGTGTCTGGCAAAGCTTTTTTTACAAATTCTGGATAATCATTACCATAAGCTCTTTGTAACCAATATAAATATTCCCTATAGTCTTGGTTAGAAATCTCGCACTCATCCATATAAAAAGACGAAACTGTTGCTCTACGTGGTTGGTTGTCCCACTCCTTCCTTACATTATCGGTTGTTTGTCCCATAACAAAAGAACCTCCCTCAATAAACACCATTCCATTAGGGTCTAATTGGTCATTAGGTTGAGCTGATTCAAAGCCGCCCCATTTTGGGTCATCATAGTTCCAACCTGTTGTTGGAGAAACATTCTTTCCCTTACAACCAAAGATTAGAGTTACTATTGCTATGCTAAATAAAAATTTTTTGAATGCACTCTTTTTCATACAAAATATATTTTAAATATTATTCTTTACTTATTTACTTCCTTTTATACTATGTTTTTATATTTTTGTTACAATCTACTTTTAAAAAGATGGACAGTCTATTGATTTTAACTTCTTACGTTTTTCTGGACAATTAAATTGTACTCCAAAAGAAATTTCATGTGCTCCTCCAGAAACATTGGATAGAGAAGAAACTGTTATATCATAGCTATAACCAAATTTATACATTCCATATTGAACTCCTGCCATAAAAACAAAAGCATCAGGGTTATTGAATCCTTGACGGAACCATGCTCCAACGATAAAAGGAGACCAATCTAAATATAGTCCATAGTTAAGGTCATGAAATTGTCCTTGATTATTATAAATAACATTTGGAGAAATTATTGGAGCCCCGAAAAAGGCGTTTGTTCTTCTCTTATCCCTACTAATATTAAGTTTCATTCCTCCGTGAACAGTAATTTTCATAGGTAATCTATTTGAAGACACAAAACCATCATCAGGACGGGTTAAATGAGCAAAAGCTGCACCACCATACCAGTTTTCTCCATAAACAACTGTTCCTGCGGCAAAATCAACATAGGTTCTACCCAAATTTTGCGGAACTTCAGCCCTTGTACTATAAATAAAACCATAACGAGGGTCAATCATATCGGCAAAAGTTAGATTAGTAAAATCCAAACTCCTATTAGCAATGGCAGCTTGAAGAGCAAGGTTCATGTTAACTTTTTTAGTTAATTTTAATCTTAGTGAATACATTAAAGAAAAAGAAACATTTCTAAAAGCATCTCCAGCTTTATCCCCCAAAATAATTGCACCAACACCTCCATTTAAGAAATCCACATACTGGTCATAAGAAACAGTTGCTGTTTGAAAAGCCCCTAAACTTGGCCATTGGTCTCTAACAGATAATCCTAATCTTGGACATACATTTGAACCTGCAAGTGCTGGATTAACATAAAGAGGATTAGCATAAAACTGCGAAAAGTGAGGGTCCTGAGCCTCTACTTCAGCGATAAAAGCCATAAATGCTACAATTGCAAATAGTATGATTTTTCTCATTACAAGTTAAGTTTATTTTCTTTAAAAGCGTATAAATTCAATTGTCAATATTACAAAAAAAAAGCAAACAACTAATAAAACAAGCATTAAAAATTTACTTTCAAGCTTCTTAAATATTGTTTTTCAAGCATAAAACCAAAAAATTATTTACTTACTATTCAACCTATTTTAGTTCATTATACAGAATTATTGAGTTTTAAGTTACAAATTAAACAAAAAAATCTAATTAAAATTAGAAATAAAGACTTAATTTATGCTTAAATAAACTAAGTTTATTGAGATAAAAACTAAGTTTATTTTTACAGAAAATAAATTTATTTCATCTTACATTAGAGTAATTATTTTTAATATTTTGAACTTTTTACTACAATAAAAAATTTATTTTTATGTTTATATGGTTGTTAACTTATTTTTATTGAAGCTATGAGAAAGAGTAACATTATTATATTACTTATAATTAGTCTGCTATCTTTAAGTGGTGGATTAATTGCACAATCTATTTCTTATCCCGATTCTTCTGTTTTGGCTCATGGGAATTGGTATAAGTTTTCCATTTCTTCCTCTGGACTTTATAAAATAACTTATAACGACTTCATTGCAATGGGAGTTCCTGCAGAAGAAATAAAATCTTCAAAACTATCCATTTTTGGAAATGGAGGAAGGCCTATTTCAACTAATAACTCTCTTAATACTCATTCTGACTTATTGGAAAACTCTATTTATGTTCATGACCCAAATAACGATTTCTCACAAGGAGGCTATGTTATATTTTATGGTGAAGGAGGTACTATATGGAAATATAACAAAAATGAAGACAGATGGAGTTTTAAGCTTCATCCATATTCCGACCAGCACTATTATTTTATTACCTTTAATGATTCAATTGGAGAAAAAAAGAGAATTAACTCTATTTCAAACCAATCTCTCATTGCTGACACATCGGCATATAGTACAAGGGATTATTTTCTTTCAAAGCAAGAATTGGTAAATGTTTTTGAGAGTGGAAGGCTTTGGGTTGGAAAACAATTTACTATTAATAAGACAGAAGAATATCCTTTGGATTTAAGAACACCTTTGGTAGATGAAAACAATAATTTAATAAAACCTGCAATCTTTGAATATAAACCTGCCTCACAAAGTAATGTTAATACAAACTTTATATTTAATTATAATAACACTATGATTGATACTATTGTTTTTAATCAAACAACTAATAGTCCAAATGACAAAATAGTTTGGAGGCAAACAAATAGCATTAAAACAGTTAATAATAAAATCAGTGTTACTTATCAAGGAAGTTCTACTTCTAAAGGATGGTTGGATTATATTTTGGTAAACTATGATAAAAAGCTACAATACACCTACCCCACTATTCTAAAATATAAAACAACAGCGTTTTTAGGCACAAATCAAGTTGTAAGTAATGTTATTTCCAATGTTCAAAATGACAATATTATTGTTTGGGATGTCAGCAATTGGAATAATCCTGTTAGAATAATTGGAGACTATAATTCAACAGACAAAACATATAGCTTCAATCTTTTGAGTGATAGTCTAAGAGATATTGTTGTTTTCAATAATAATTCTAATTTTAACACCATAAAACCTATTGGAAAAATAGATAATCAAAATATTCATGCTACCGAACCAGTAGATTATGTAATTATTACACATCCTAATTTCATAGAGCAAGCTAATCGTTTGGCAAAAATTCACGAAGAACATAATAACTTAAGTGTTAAAGTTGTAACAACGGAACAAATTTATAATGAATTTTCGTCTGGTACGCCTGATTTCTTAGCATATAGGGAATATTTAAGAATGCTTTATAATAAGTACTTACCTCAAGGCAAAAATCCTAAAAATGTATTATTGTTTGGAGATGGAACTTATGACAATAAAAACATATTAAGGTACAATAATAACTTCATTCTAACTTATCAGCTAGATAATGTTTTATTTGGAGATGATTATTTTACTGCTGAAGATTTTTTGGGTTATCTATCTCCTTATGCAAAGGGACTTACAACTATGTCTTCAAGAGACACATTGTTGATAGGTATTGGGCGTTTGCCAGTTGGAACAGTTGAGGAAGCTGAAAACTTAGTTAATAAATCTGAGAGATACTTAACAAAAAATGATATTCTAACAAAAGACAAAATAACAGACTGGAGAAATTATTCTGTTCTAACTGCCGATGACTCAGATGAAGGAGAAGGATATTTTATTGAATATGTTGAAGCTATTTTTGAACAAACCAAACTTCAAAAACCACAAATCAATGCCGTAAAAATTTATTCCGATGCTTACAAACAATATGCCTCTTCCTCTGGGAATACATATCCTGATGCTTCAAAGGCAATCAATCAACAAATGAAAAAAGGCTGTTTAATATTCAATTATGTAGGACATGGTTCTCCATATCACTTGTCAAGTGAAAGGCTAATAACCATAACTGATATAATGGGCTGGACAAACTATAACTCCATGCCAATAATTATAACTTCAACCTGTTCTTTTGCTCGTTTTGATATGGTTGATAAACCTTCAGCTGCAGAATATTCATTATATAGTAAAAATGGAGGTGCAATTGCTTTGATTTCTGCTTCAAGACCAATTACTGCAAATGATTTGATGAATAGATTATTTCATCAATATATTTTAGAACCATATGAGAATAATCAAACCAGAACCTTTGGCGAAGCTTATTCTGCAACTAAAAACAATAAGAGTATCCCTATGGGCTCAGATCAAAGGTCAGTAATTCTTTTGGGAGACCCTGCACTAAGAATTAGCCTTCCAGAATACAATGTTGTTACAACAAGCATTAATGGTATTGACCCTGAAATAGAAAACGACACATTAAGAGCCTTGTCCAGTGTTACCATTAGTGGAAAGATTATAGATGCAGACTCCAACTTTATAGAAGACTTTAATGGAGAGATTCTAATTACATTATTTGACAAATCAAGCACTTACTATACTTTAGACAATGAAAACAATGGTTTACGATTACCATTTGAACAACAAAAAAACATTCTACACAAATCTAAATCAAAGGTTGAAAATGGTGTTTTCACGCATAGCTTTACAATACCAAAAGATATTGCCTATAATTATGGTTATGGGAAACTAAGCTATTATGCTTATTCTGACAGCTCTGATGCTGGAGGATATTGTGATAAATTTGTTGTTGGAGGAATAGATAATAGTGTTGTTGTTGAAGAGACAAGACCTATTGTAAGACTATTTATTGGTGATACTAATTTCCGTTCTGGAGGTATTACAAATGAAAATCCAGAATTATTTGCAATTGTTTCAGACAAAGTAGCAATCAATACTGTTGGAAGTGGCTTAGGACACGATATAACAGCAACTCTTGATAATGCTGCCAACACTTTTATCCTAAACGATTTCTTTGAGCAAGATGAATTTGACCCAAACAAAGGCTATATCCGTTTTCCTTTCTTCAATCTAAATGAAGGAGAGCATACTCTAACCCTAAAAGCATGGAATATTTTCAACTTTTCATCTTCAACAACAATAACCTTTAATGTAATATCTAAGCAAAATGAAACCTTTGCTAACATCAAAAACTTCCCAAATCCATTTAGAGGCTCAACAAACTTCTTTTTAGAACATAATCAGAATGAAAAAATCAAAAGTGCCGAAATACAAATATTCAACACCTCTGGAATGCGAGTTAAGACAATACTTGTAAATAATCCTTCAAATGGCTACACAATAGGACCAATTGAATGGGACGGAACAACAGACGGAGGTCAGAAACTAAAAGCAGGTATTTATATTTACAGAATGCTTATAAACAAAGAGAATGGAAAAGAATATTCACCTTCTCAAAAATTAGTAATCCTATAAAATTTAGAATAAAAATAATAAACTAAAGCATACTTACGTTTTAGAAACTTCAATTCAAAAAAAGAAAAAAAAGAAATGAAAATATCAAAGATTAAAAAAGTAGCCGTATTTATTTTATTAACTGCTACACTATTTAACACAAATTCACTGACAGCTCAGATAGATAATGATAATATTACTGAGTGGATACTTCGTAAGAAACTTGAAGGAGCAAGAGTTATTAGTACTGGAGTGCCTTTATTACTTATTGCTCCAGATTCTCGTTCAGGAGCTATGGGAGATGTTGGGGTAGCTACAAGTCCTGACGCTAATTCAATTCATTTTAATGCTGCTAAGTTAGCTTTTGTTGAAGATAAAGCAGGAGTTTCTTTTTCATATACTCCTTGGCTTAGAGATTTAGTTGGCGATATTGACCTTTCTTATCTTTCTGCTTTTTATAAAATAAATGAAAGAAGTGCCGTTGGAGGCTCTCTAACCTATTTCTCTCTTGGAAATATTGACTTTTATGATATTGCAGGAGAAAACAAAGGAAACTTCAAACCAAATGAATTTGCTCTTGACCTTGCATACTCAATGAAATTATCTGATAATTTTGCTGCATCAGTAACAGGAAGATATATTCGTTCTGACCTTACCCAAGGACAAAATGTTGGAACAACCTCTACCCACGCTGCCAATGCTTTTGGAACAGATATTGGAATTTATTATGAAAAATCTATTGGAACAGAAGATGAAAAAGGAAGCAACAAATCTTATGCTATTGGACTTCAAATAGCAAATCTTGGTTCTAAAATATCCTATTCGCAAGCTATTGACAAAGAATTTCAACCAGCAAATCTTCGTCTTGGAGGAAGATATACTATGGATTTTAACCAATTTAATACAGTATCGTTCTTATTAGATTTTAACAAGCTATTAGTCCCTACACCTGCTATTTATGACGATTCCACCGGTGCTATATTAGAAGGTATGGATAATAATGTAGGAGTAATGCAAGGTGTTTTCCAATCATTTTATGACGCTCCTAATGGATTTAAAGAAGAAATGCAAGAAATAAATATATCTGTTGGAGCAGAATGGATATATAATAAGTTTCTCTATGTAAGAGGTGGATTTTTCTATGAAAACCCTAAAAAGGGAGGACGTCAATATATGACCTTTGGAGGAGGTTTCAAATATAATATTATGCGATTAGATATTGCATACCTTATACCAACCGTTGGTAATAACCACCCTCTAAAGAATACATTAAGACTATCTCTTTCATTTGACTTTAATTAAAAAAAATATGAAGTATAGAGTAGGCGTTGGCTATGATGTTCACAAATTGGAACAAGATGCTCCTTTTATTTTAGGTGGAATAAAAATAGAAAGTCCTTTTGGAGCTATCGGGCATTCCGATGCAGATGTACTAATACACGCCATTATAGATTCCCTTCTTGGTGCAGCCTCTTTGAGAGATATAGGCTATCAATATCCCGACACAAACAAAGAGTTCAAAGGGATAGACAGCAAGTTACTCCTTAAAGATACTATTTCCAAAATAAGAGAAAAAGGATATAAAATTGAAAATATAGACACTACTATTTGTCTTCAAAGCCCAAAAATATCATCTTATATTCCTCTAATGCAAAAAACTCTTTCAGAAGTTATGCAAATAGAACTTGAAGACATAAATATTAAAGCAACCACAACAGAACATCTTGGTTTTGTGGGCAGAAAAGAAGGAGTTGCTGCTCATTCTGTATGTCTCCTTAGTAAAATAAACTAAAACAAATCTACTTCTTCCAACATACTCCTTAAATTAAGGAAGCAACCTTTAACAACCTCATCAACATTATCTTTACCTATCCATACGGCTTTTTCTATTCCTTCTTCTTTTTGAGCAATTAACTCATAATCTTTTGTTACCATATTATACCAATGGGTTTCTTTTATTTCTTGCCTTCCATTCATATAATATATATGGTAGGTTATGCCCAAATTATCAACTATCTCCAAATTTTTCAGTCCACACTCTTCCATAACTTCTCTTACTGCTGTTTGAGGTAATTCTTCATCTTTTTCTTTATGACCCTTTGGCAAATCCCATTTCCCATTACGATATATAAACAACAATTCATTATCCTGATTACGCACCAAGCCTCCTGCTGCTTGAACAAAGATATAAGGTTTTATTGCCTGAAGAAAGACCTTAGAAATATCTAAATCCACAACATGTACTATTATAAATTTCTTATTTTTTTCTTCTTTCAACAGTTGTGAAAAAGGTATTTGCAAAAAATTATTTTTATTGCATTCAATAATTTGTTTACCTTCAACGTTTAATGTTTTAAGCGGTTGATTTGTTATCAAAACGCTATGGTATTTGGTGAAAATGTTATACTTTTGCATTATGAAAGTTAATAATGATACAGCTATACAAGCCTCTCGATTTCTTTTGCAAATTAAAGCAATTAAATTGAATAATGAAAATCCTTTTACATGGGCATCAGGAAGAAAATCGCCTATTTATTGCGACAACCGTATAACTCTTTCTTATCCAGAGATAAGAACTTTTATACGTCAGCAGTTTGTTGCAAAAATAACTGAAAATTTTGCTGAGGTAGATGTTATTGCAGGTGTTGCAACGGGAGGTATTGCTCAAGGAGTTTTGGTTGCTCAAGATTTAGGCAAGCCATTTATTTATGTTCGTCCACAAGAAAAACAACACGGTCTTACCAATAAGATTGAAGGAGTTGTTAAGGAAGGACAAACTGTTCTTGTTATTGAAGATTTAATTTCTACTGGAAAGAGCAGCTTACAGGTTGTTGACACTTTAAGAGATGCAGGTTGCATTGTTAAGGGAATGGTAGCAATCTTTACTTATGGCTTAGATGTTGCAGAGAAAGCTTTTCAAGAAAAAGATGTTCCTTTGTTTACCATTACTAATTACGACACCTTAATAGACACTGCTAAGGAAGAAAGTTATATTAAGGAAGAAGACTTAGCCTCTCTCAATAAATGGAGGGCTAACCCTGAGAAATGGTCTGAGGAAAGAATGAACGGATAAATTAATTATTTAATAACCATTAAGGCGTTATCTTTAACGCCTTTTTTTATATCAATTAAATTATGGCAAAGGTTGAAAGCAAAGAAGTTGAAATAAATGCTCCTGTAAAGAAGATTTTTGAGTTTCTTTCTGACTTTACTAATTTTTCTCTTCTTGTTCCAGATAAGGTGGAAAACTGGAAGGCAACAAAAGAAAAATGTTCTTTTAGGGTTAGTGGAATGGCTGATATTGGAATGGAAATATCTCAAACAACTCCTTATAGTTCAATTGTAATTGTTAATGATAAAGAAGTAGGAACTTCTTTTTCTTTTTCATTTAATTGGGATTTCAAATCCATTGACGAATCAAAAACTAAGGTAAAATCCTTTTTTGATTTGGACGTTAACCCAATGATGTCAATGATGATTAAGAAACCTTTGCAAAACTTTATGGATATATTGGTAGATACACTAAAAAAGAAAATGGAAGGGGATTATTAATTTTTTTGTTATGAAGTACTTCATTACAATATTATTGGTTGTTTTTTCTTTTGAAATATCTTTTTCTCAAGATAAGTATATTTTAGATTATGACCCTTGTAGTGAAGATATAAACAAAAAGACAAAGAAAAAATTTGATAAGGCATATAAACTTTATCAAGAAGGTAACCTTAGTGAAGCTTCAAAAAAACTTAGAGAGCTTACCATTAAAGAGCCTGATTTTGCTACTCCTTTTTTTCTTATAGGAATTATTGGTTCAAGACTTTCCAATACAGCAACCATAGAAAAGTTTTTCCCAATGGTATTGGAGATATGCCCTGAGTTTTCTCATCCCCTACTCTTTTACTATTTAGGGCTTATAGATTATACTTATGAAAGGTTTGATTCTTGTGTAGTGAACTTCCAAAAATTTCAAAAACTTGCCTTTGACGACCCAAACATATCGGATAGCTTGATAAATGCTTCTACCAATTATCTTCAATGGTCTGTGTTTATCTCCGAAACAATGTCAAACCCTGTTGATTTCAACCCTTATCCTATTTCTAATATTTGTACTAACGATGATGAATACCTTCCTTTTATTTCTCACGACAGGGAAAAGATATTCTTTACACGAAGAATGTTTGTTAGGGAAGACAGCGAAAGTTCTTTTTATGAAAAAGAAAACGTAAGACAAAAAGAGATTTTCTCTATAGCTACAATGCAAGAAAATGGAAATTATGACAAAGGCTTTCCTCTTCCAGAGCCTTTTAATAGTGTTTTTAATGAGGGGGGAGCAACTCTAACAGCAGATAATAGAGAGCTTTATTATACTGTTTGCACACCAAAGGACGAATATATTAACTGCGATATTTATTATTGCAAATGGCTTGGAGAATATTGGAGCGATATTGAACCTTTAGGACAAAGCATTAATACACCAGGGACATGGGAAAGTCAGCCTTGTATATCCCCTGACGGAAAGACTCTTTATTTTGCTTCAAATCGTGCTGGAGGATTTGGAGGATTAGATATTTGGTATTCCAAAAAACAAAGAGATGGCTCTTGGGGAAGACCTGTTAATGCAGGAGCAAAGATAAATACACCTCTAAACGAGAAATCTCCTTTTCTCCATCCTGACGGAGTTAGCTTTTATTTTTCTTCAACAGGCTGGAAAGGTTTGGGAGGTTACGATTTTTTCTACATAAGACTTGACGATAAGAATATGAGGAGACCTATTAACCTTGGTCATCCAATAAACACCGAAGGAGACGAAGTTGGACTATATGTTACTCTTGGAAATGAGATGGCATATTTTGCATCTAATAGTTTGCAAGGAAAGAAAAACTGGGATATTTATGGGTTTGACCTTGATAAAAGATATAGCCCCCTTAATGCAAAAATCCTTAAAGGCAACCTTAAAGATATTTCCAATGACGGCTTTACTGCAACCCTTGAACTAACAAAAATAAACGACAAAACTCAAGCAAACTATGACATTGACCCTTTAAGTGGAGATTTCACCTTAGTTGTTTTGGAAGATGAGCAATATCTTTTAAAGGCAAAGAAAGAAGGGTTTGCCTTTGAGTCAAAGCTAATTAATAAAGAAACTACTATTAGCAGCAAGCCTATTGAAATGGAGCTAAAAGCCCTTGAAGTAGGGGAAAGCTATGAAATTAACGACATACTCTTTGCTACAAATTCTTATGAAATAACTAATGAATCTGCACAGGTGATTGACGCTTTCATTGAGTATTTGAACGACTATCCTAAGATTCGTTGCACCATTGAAGGTTATACCGATAATATTGGTAAGGACGAAGACAATCTAATACTTTCCGAAAATAGAGCCAAAGCCGTTGCAAACTATATAATTAAAAGCAGGATAAGAGAAGACAGGATAAAATTTAAAGGCTATGGAGCAAAGAACCCTGTAGCAGATAATAGCACAGAAGAAGGAAGAGCAAAGAATAGACGTACAGTCTTTAGGATAGATTCAATGTAAGGCTTAGAACTCTATTGCTGAATAAGGTAAAGAATGATTAAATCCAACTACCTTCAAGAGCAGATAAAGCTCCCAATGCATAAGAGTTTCAATAATACTTCCCACAAAAGCAATATCTCCTAAAATCAAAAAAAGAATAATTGTTATTAAAACAATTGACATAAAAGGAACAACAAGAACATTCACAATAAGCATATAAGGATAAAGAACTCTAAAACGCCACAAAAGTAAAGGCAACAAGAAAGCTTGAGCCGAAAGAGTCATACCCCCTGCACTCACTATCTGTCTTAAAAAATAGTTTAGCTTATGCTCCTTTAATAACCTTTCTCTCCAACGTGCAAAAACAATTATACCAAAGACAGCTAAAAAAGAAAACTGAAAACTCCAATCAAACAAAATCATAGGGTCAAAAACAAGGAAGATAAAGATTGTTACAAAGAATATATTTAAAGAATCATAACTCCTATTCCTGCTTTTACTAAGCATCAATACCAACATCATTATTGCCACCCTAAGAGCAGAAGGAGTAAGACTTACAATAAAACATAAAGCAAAAGCCGTAATTAATAGTATTATCTTCCTAAATATTATTAGCCTCTCCCTTCCAAAGGTCAAAAGCTTAAGAAAAGATTCCAACACAATAAGTATTATAGCAATATTCATTCCCGAAACAACAAGAATATGCGTTAAACCAGCCGTTCTAAAATACTCTTGAGTTCGTTCGTCAATATGCTCTTTCTCTCCCAAAAGCATACCAATAGCCAATGCTGATTCCTGCTTAGGGAGGTTGGAGTTAAGAAGCTTGTTTTGACAATACTTATTAATATTTCTTGCCTTAGTTATAAGAATATTACCTTTGTCCTTATCAATTCTTACCCAATGCGAATTACTAAGAAAGACATTATCATAAATCTTCTTCCTCTTCATAACCCTCTTATAGTCAAAAGAAGAGTCTTCTGTAAAGTTTTCAATAGGCTTTAAGATAGAATTGGTTGCAATAACATCACCAAACTTAATATTATGAACAGAATCCCTCAAAGGAAAATAAACCAAAACATCACCCTCTGTTATATGAGCAAGACTTCCATCAATACATCTTATAATCTCTCCCCTATACCTTATTGTCTTATTTCTTACTTCAGCGTCCGACTTAATAAGTAAGGTATAGTAATTTCCTTCAATATAATGTTTAGAATAATGATTTCTAACAAAGAAAACAGGTAAAAAGCTCTCCCAAAGGACTATAATCAAACAATATAGGATAAGTACAAATAAAACAGGACGCTTTTTCACTTCTATT
>CAYFWD010000008.1:0-39829 GCA_964346795.1 uncultured Bacteroidaceae bacterium | reverse complement strand
GTCAAAGTTAAGGGTTTTATTTTGAATAAGGCAAGATTTTGTAAAAAAAGATATTTGCCTTAGCTGAAAAAAGGTACCGCAAAATAAAATTTATCTCCCCCAAAAATAAATTTATCCGCCGTATAATTTTATTTAAGTCAAGTTTATTTTGAAAAAGACTAAGTTTATTTTCACACTCTTAATTTTTGAGTTTCTTGTTTGAAATCGGATTATATTTTTTATTGAACAACAAAGATGTTTTTATGATATTAGAATCTGATAAAATAAAAAAGACGCTAAGCAAAATAAAATTACTTAGCGTCTTATGATTTTTTTGCTATGTTATTTTCTTACCATGCAAATAAAGGACGATGACTCATCATTTCATTTACTTGCTTTCTTACTCTAAGAATGTTTTCTTCGTTATTAACATCTGAAAGTATGCTGTCAATCATATCAACTATTGTAGCCATTTCGTTTTCTTTTAATCCACGTGTTGTGATGGCTGGTGTTCCAACTCTAATTCCAGAAGTTTGGAATGGTGAGCGTGAATCAAATGGAACCATATTCTTATTGATAGTAATATCGGCTTTTACTAATGTGTTTTCTGCAACCTTTCCTGTCAGGTCAGGGAATTTTGTTCTAAGGTCAATTAACATTAAGTGGTTATCTGTTCCTCCAGAGATAACTTTATATCCTTTTGCAACAAATGCTTCTGCCATAGCTTTAGCATTCTTCATTACTTGCTTAATATATTGTCCGTATTCAGGAGTAAGTGCTTCGCCAAAAGCAACAGCCTTAGCTGCAATAACATGTTCAAGTGGTCCACCTTGTGTTCCTGGGAATACAGCAGAGTCTAATAGTGCTGACATCATTCTGATTTCTCCCTTTGGAGTTTTCTTTCCCCATGGGTTAGGGAAGTCTTTTCCTACAAGAATCAAACCTCCTCTTGGACCACGTAGGGTTTTGTGAGTTGTTGTTGTAACTATATGACAATATTGAACAGCGTTATTTAATTCTCCTTTTGCTATAAGTCCACTTGGGTGAGAAATATCTCCCATAAGTATTGCTCCAATCTTATCAGCAATCTCTCTCATTCTTTTCCAATCCCAATCTCTAGAATAAGCTGAAGCTCCACCAACTATTAGTTTTGGTTTGTGTTCAAGAGCGGTCTTTTCCATTTTATCGTAGTTTATTCTGCCTGTTTCTTCTTCTACTTCATAAGCAACAGGTTTGTAGTTAATACCAGAAGAGTTTACTGGTGAGCCGTGAGTTAGGTGTCCTCCGTGGTTAAGGTCTAATCCCATAAAGGTATCTCCTGCATTTAGGCAAGCTAAGAAAACTGCCATATTAGCTTGAGCTCCTGAGTGAGGTTGAACGTTTGCATATTCAGCTCCAAAAAGTTCTTTTGCTCTGTCAATAGCCAATTGTTCTGTTTGGTCAACTATTTGGCAACCCCCATAATATCTTTTGTTAGGGTATCCTTCGGCATATTTGTTAGTTAATACAGAACCTTGAGCTTCCATTACTTGTTCTGAAACAAAGTTTTCAGAAGCTATAAGTTCAATTCCGTGCATTTGACGTTCTCTTTCTTGTTGGATAAGGTCAAAGATTTTTGTGTCTCTTGTCATTTTCTTATATGTATTTAAAATTTAGACTTTTGTTTTACGATGCAAAGATAAGATATTATTTTCAAATAAGTATGCTTATATGAAATCTACTCCATTTTATAGCGAGAGAAAACATTGTTTTTATTTATTGGCAGTGGATTTTTTTCTTGCCAGGCAATAAACTTGTCAAACTGAGCCTTGTTATCCCTAATCCAAGCAGCAGCCTCTTGAGTGTTGCCATAACCAAACAACCAATAGTTATAAGCATCAAATAATCCCAAATCTATTAGCTTTTTATGATAATCAAACAAAACATTCTTAAAACTTGGACTCTCTCTATAAAAAACAGAAATAAATCGTTTGCGTATTCTTATAAGACTTTCCAGATTAATGTTGTTCTCTCCCTGACAAGCCTTTACTAAAGCATTTTCATAGTTATCAGGAAAAAGATTAGGACGTGTCTTTGAATTAGAATAAACAATAGTTGGGTCATTAAAATTAACCTTTATCTCTCTTGTGGTAAAAGTTATCTCGCTATGATAGGTCTTGTACAGCTTGCGACTCATCTCAACAGCTCTTTCTCCTCCCTTTTCCAAAAGCATAAAAATCTCACCATACATAATACCCCACACTTCCTCACTTGAAGAAAGAAAGATTTGAGCCGCACGATAATAGTTAGAACTAAAAGTAGGGTCTTTCTCAATACCATTTTCATATTGCTCTAAAGCACCAATGAAATTAGAACGCTTGTAAGCAAGATTTCCTTTCTCCAAAAGCAAACAGCCAGCATCAGGATACTTTCTTAAACCTTTGTCATAAGTAATTAGAGCCATATTTTGATTACCCAACTCATCGTAAGCATTTCCCAAAAGTTGAAAAACATCTGCTGGAGCTTCTTCCTGCAAAGAAAGGGAGTCTAAAATCGCAATGGTCTTCTTATATTCTTTCATCAAATAATTATTCCATGCAAGTTCATACTTATATTTTATTGCATCGCTTGGACAAAGCTCAAGAGCAGACTTTAACAATTCTTCTGCCCTGTAATATTGTTTATTGTCCATCTCTTGATGAGCAAGAACAAGCTTTTGATTAGCCTGCTCGCATCCCTGCTCCAATTTCTTTTTCTCCTCAGCAGCTTTTATTTCCTCTTTAGTAGGAGCTTTCTCCTTAGGCTTAGCTACCTTTGTCTTATCCTTAGTCTTGTCTTTTGACTTAGCCGTAGAAGTTTTTGTCTTAGTATTAGTCTTATCCTTTGGCTTAACAGAAGTTTTGGTAGAAGTAGTTGCCTTCTGAGGAGCTTGAGCCAAAGAAACTAAGGAAAAGCTAAGTAAAAAAACTATTAATAAAATCCTCTTCATAGTGTAAAATTATTTTATCAGCTCTTTAGCTGCATTAAGAATAGTCTGTTCTATTTTTGCAACCTCTTTCTTTTGCGATGAAGTCATTTGAGGCAAAAGAGAATCAAGCTCTTTCTTATAATCTTTAGCCTTTGTCAAAAGCTGTGCAGCCTCCGCAATAGCCAAAATATCACCCTTCTTAGCCTTATTCACAACATTAACATAGTGATTAGCCTGTTGATTATAATAATTTATCTTCTCGCTAATGCTGTTAATAGATTTTGCTGCTTTATTTACACTCTTCAAAGAACCACATTGAGTAAAAACTATTGGAGAGAGAATAAGCAAAAAGCTAATAATAATGGTGTAAAGACTTGTCTTTTTCATACTAAATTGATTTGTTTAATTATTAAAATATATATTTTTTCAAAGTACAAATGTACGGTTTTTTATTTATTTCTTACCTTTGCCAATGCAAAAATAAACAAAAAAGACAATAAAATGGAAAATAAGAATATCAAAACACTATTAGAAAGAAGAACCATACGCAAATACACCAATAAAGATATTGATGACAAAACCCTAAACACCTTATTTCAAGCAGGAGTTAGAGCCTCCAATTGTGGAAATATGCAAGCATATTCCATAGTCGTTACACGAGAAGAAGAAAGAAAAAAAGAACTATCCAAGTTTCATTTTGGACAACCAATGGTAGAAGAAGCACCAGTAGTATTAACTATATGTGCGGATATGAATCGTTTTCATAAATGGTGCTTGCAAAGAGGGACAAGCGTTGAGTATGATAATTTTTTGTGGCTCAACATAGCAACCATTGACGCAACAATACTAACACAATCAATCTGCAATGCAGCAGAAGAGCTTGGATTAGGAATATGCTACTTGGGAACAGTTAATTATATGGCTAAACCAATTTCAGAGTTTCTTAATCTTCCAAAATATGTTGTTCCCGTTACAACAATAACGATTGGCTATCCTGCCCAAGAGCCACCATTAACAGAACGTTTGCCCTTAGAAACCTTTATTCATAACGAAACATACAAAGACTACACAGAAGAAGACATAGAAAAATACTATAAAGCCTTTGAACTCTTGCCGCAGTCAAAGCAATATTGCATAGAAAGCAACCAAGAAAACCTTGCAAAAGTATTTACCCAAAGTCGCTACAAAGGAAAAGACAATAGAGCCTTTTCACGAGCATACCTTGAATTTGTAGAAAAGCAAGGCTTTATGAGGAACTTTTCAGAAGAAGATAAATAAAATCTTATCTTAGGACAAGTTTTAGAGATAGAATAACACTATCTTTGAACACTAATAACACTATTCTAATAAATTTTTATAAGCATATTTTCAATCAAGATAATTATTTTGTGGCTTGCGATTAGTTTGTTTTGAATAGGGTTTATAATCCCTTACATTGGGTCTACGTCAATTATTATTCTGAGCTTTGAATGGGAGGATAGAAACTTTTCAACGAGTATTTTGATTTCTGATTTTACTTGAGAAAAGGAAATATCTTTCTCTACTTTTAACCAAAACTCCATTGTGTAGTTGTTTTTTATCCTTGGAATTAAAGGAAATTCGGGCCCAAGTATTCTTCCTCCAAATATTTCTCTTAGTTTAATGCCAAACTCTCTTGCATATTTCTCAAGATTAGCTTTTTCTCCGTGCAAAAGGCTTAGCTTTATCAGTCTGTAATAGGGAGGATACTTAAAAACTTTTCTTTCCAATATCTGACTTTCATACATTGATGTATAGTTATGGTCAATAACATCTCTTATGGATTGATGATAGGGGTTGAAGGTTTGGATAATTACCTTACCTTGTTTGTATTTCCTTCCTGCTCTTCCGCTAACCTGCACCATTTGAGAAAAGGCTCTTTCGTAGGAGCGAAAATCGGGGAAGTTAATTATGCTGTCGGCGTTAAGTATTCCCACAACGCTAACATTATCAAAGTCCATTCCCTTGGTAATCATTTGTGTCCCTACCAAAATATCTATTTTCCTTTCTTGAAAGTCGTTAATTATTGTTTCATAAGCATTCTTTGCTTTGGTGGTATCCAAATCCATTCTTGCTATCCTTGCATCAGGGAAGAAAATATTTAGGTCTTCTTCTATCTTTTCTGTGCCGAAGCCTACCATCTTAATCTTATGGCTTCCACATTCTGGACATTGCTGGTCAATGGTGGTGGAGTAGCCACAGTAATGACACTTAAGGGATTCTGTTTGCTTATGATAGGTTAGTGAAACATCGCAATGCTTACAGTTTCTCACAAAACCACAAGCTTCACATTGAAGGTATCTTGAAAAACCTCTTCTGTTCTGAAACAGGATTACTTGTTCTTTGTTCTTAAGGGATTCATTAATGTTGTCAATTAAGAGTTTTGAGAAATGGGAGTGCATTTCTCTGTATTTAAGAGCTTCTTTGATGTCGGCAACAAGTATTTCAGGCAATAGAGTTCCTGAATAGCGTTTCTTAATTTCTAACAGCTGATATTTGCCTTCCTTAGCGTTGAAATAACTTTCCAAAGAAGGAGTGGCGGAGCCAAGAATGGTTTTTGCACCATAGAGTTGAGCCAAAACAATAGCTGTATCTCTTGCATTATATCTTGGAGAGGGGTCGTGTTGTTTGTAGGAAGAGTCGTGTTCTTCGTCAATAATAACTAATCCCAAGTCGTAAAAGGGAAGGAAAACGCTTGAACGCGAGCCAAGAATTATATCATAGCGATTGCTCTTAATGGGATTTCTGACCTTATCCCATATTTCAACTCTTTCTTGCTTTGAAAACCTTGAATGAAATACTCCAATTCTGTTGCCGAAATACCTTTCCAAACGACTTATAAGATGAGTTGTAAGGGCAATTTCAGGAAGCAGAAAGAGGACTTGCTTACCTTCTTGAATAGTTTTTTGAATTAGTTTAATATATATTTCTGTTTTGCCACTCCCAGTAACCCCGTGAATAAGGCTAACAGGTTTTTGAGTCCAGCTTTCAATGATTTGATTATATACTTCGGATTGCTCCTGATTAAGTATAAGATTGTCTTCTCCCATTGCAAAGCTTCTGTCAATAAGTCGGCTTTGGCTTTTCTTTTCAATGGAGAAAATATTATTTTTTATAAGGGTTTGAAGTGAGGAGATAGAAATATTGGAAAGGTTTGTAAGGTCGCTTTTCTTTATTTCAGCATCCTTATGCTTTGCAATGGAGAGAAAGGTTAATAAGACTTCGTATTGTTTGGTGTATATCTTCTTTGATTCCAAGTGTTGGAAGAGTTCTTTTAGCTTTTCTTCTTCCTGATACTCTTTTGATAGAGATATGTATTCCTCAATCTTGGGTCTGTATTTGTTTCTTAACTCTTCATCGGTAAGGATAATGTTTTTCCGTATCATAGAATTAAGAAGAGGAAGAATATCTTTTATTCCTGTTTTGCTCCTAATATCATCAATCAAAACAGATTCCTTTTTTGAAACAGCCTCCAATATCTTTGTTTCATCTTCACTAAGAGAGGAAATATCTCCGTCAAAATCAGGGTTAATAATTATACTTGTCTCGCTTTTTAGTCTAAGTGCTGAAGGAAGAGCAGCAGTCATAACATCTCCCAAATAACACATATAATAATTGGAAACCCATTGCCAAAAGTTTAAGCTAATATCACTTACTATAGGTTCTTTATCCAATATATATAATATGTACTTTATGCTGCTAACCTTAGGAGGTTTTTGATGTAAAGACTTGATTACGCCTGAATAAATCTTTTTCTTTCCAAGTTCAACCCCAACTCTTTGTCCTACTTTTACCATATCGTTCCATTCCAAAGGCACTCTATAAGTGTAGGTAGAGGGTAGGGGAAGGGGCAAAATCACTTCAGCAAAAAGAGTTATCCTGTCCGACATTTCCTATCGTGCTATAAATGTTAAGATAATTCTTTCTTTATTTTTAAGATATAAGGTGTCTTCAACTATAGAATAGTTGGTAACCTTATTAAGCGTTTGTAGATAATTACGTTCAAAACTCATGTCGTTATCAGGACAAGCCATCATCGTAGAGCCAATATCCATTAGTTTGAGGTTGTCTTTTTTAATCTCAAACTTTCCAAAATATCTATTGCAACCACTAAAGCCAGCAAAGTGAGAATTATCCCTGCCAAAAAGTATAGAAACCTTATTATCGGTTGATGTAATCTTGGGTTTTATAGCCCCAATCCGTACTAACTCCCATTCCGTTTGAAAGAAATCAATACTAATATTAGCTTCTGACTTGGAAGATTTGTTTTTCATTTGACCTTTATTTTCCTTTTTCAATGCCCCACAACTAGAAATAATAATTAGGGTTAGGACTATATATATAATATGTTTCATTTCTCTGATTTAATATTATGAAAATAAGCCTCAATAAGCTCTCCTGCTGCAACGTAAGCACTAATTTTATTGTCAAGAATATCTTGTTGAAGCCCAGTAATCAATTCTTTTACCTTAGGATTATTGTAGAAGTTCTCTTTTAGGTGAGAATCTATGCTTTCGGAAAGGATTTTTAAGTTCTGTTCATTGCGTTTTTTGTAGAAATAACCATTTGCTTTAGTGTGTACAACATAATCATTAACGGTATTCCAAATAGTATCTATCCCTTCCTTTGAATATGCTGAAGAAGTAAAGACAGGAGGAGCCCAGCCACTTTCACTTAAAGGGAAAAGATGTAGAGCATTACGATATTGTCCTGCTGCCAACTCTGCTTTTTTCTTATTATTACCTTCAGCCTTGTTTATTGAAATAGCATCAGCCATTTCCATAATCCCTCTTTTTATCCCTTGAAGCTCATCTCCTGCATTTGCTAACTGCAAAAGCAAGAAGAAATCAACCATTGAGTGAGCCACTGTTTCCGATTGTCCAACCCCAACAGTTTCCACAATAACAACATCAAAACCTGCAGCTTCACAAAGAATAATTATCTCTCTTGTCTTTCGTGCAACACCTCCCAAACTTCCAGCCGAAGGAGAAGGACGGATAAAAGCATTTGGGTCAGTAGAAAGTTCTTCCATTCTTGTCTTATCTCCCAATATAGAGCCTTTGCTTCTTTGACTGCTTGGGTCAATAGCCAAAACAGCAACCTTATGTCCGCTATTTGTCAGATGCTTTCCCAAAACATCAATAGTAGTACTTTTCCCCACACCAGGAACACCGGTTATTCCCAAGCGAATACTTTTTCCAGCATAAGGCAAACATCTTTCAATAATCTTTTGTGCTGTTTCCTGATGCTCATAAAGCGAACTCTCTACCAAAGTTATAGCTTTAGAAAGAATAGTTCTATCCTTATCCAAAATACCTTTTACATAATCCTCAATACTTAGAACTTTCCTTTTGCTGTATTTCTTTAAGAAATCCTTATTTACCTGATTTGGCTGTTCAATACCACCCAAAACCTTTAAAGCCGAATTATTATCTTTTACCTTTTCTTTCATTTCTCTTCCTTCAAAATCATTTAGATTATCAAAATTAATAAAAACTACCTATAATAATGTCTAACAAAACTAAATAATAGGTAGTTTTTAGATAATTTGTTTCTATTCTCTATGAAATGTTGTTGCGTTGGCTTGTGCTGTTGGGGTAATTAATAGGTCGTTTATACATACGTGTGGAGGTAGTGTAGCACAATAAATAATTGTATTTGCAATATCTTCGCCTGTTAGTGGTTTGAAACCAGTATAGGTTGCATCTGCTTTTGATTTATCTCCCTTAAATCTAACAAGGGAAAACTCTGTCTCAACAGCTCCTGGGCATATATTAGTTACTTTAATATTATATGGGTTGCAGTCAATTCTCATTCCTTGTGAAATGGAATTAACTGCTGCCTTGCTTGCACAATAAACTGCTCCATCTTTGTAGGTTTCTTTTCCTGCAATGGAACAAATATTGATAATATGTCCTTTCTTTCTTTCCTTCATCCAAGGAATGATAATTCTTGAAACATATAGCAAACCTTTAATGTTGGTGTCTATCATCTGTTCCCAGTCATTATGGTCTCCTTCAAATATTGGCTCTTTGCCGGCAGCAAGTCCTGCGTTATTTATTAAAATATCTATTTCTTTCCACTCTTTTGGAAGGTTGTTAAGGTTGTCTTCAACGCTTGCTCTTTCTCTAACGTCAAAGTTCAAGGCAATAACTTTTACGTCAAATTCCTTTACAAGTAGTTTTTCAAGTTCTTCCAATCTTTCTTTGCGACGACCTGTGATAATTAGGTTGTATCCTAATTTTGCAAATTCAATTGCAGAGTAATATCCAATTCCAGATGTTGCTCCTGTTATGCAAACAATCTTTTTCATCTTAGCCTATTATTGCTTTTATTCCAGGCAGGGTTTTCCCTTCTAAGTATTCTAACATTGCTCCACCGCCGGTTGAAATATATGATACGTCTTTAGCAAAGCCTGATTGATTAACTGCAGCTACTGAATCGCCTCCTCCAACTGCTGAGAAACATCCTTGCTTGGTTGATGCTGCAATATATTCGGCAATAGCAAATGTTCCTTTTGAGAAAGAAGACATTTCAAATACTCCCATTGGTCCGTTCCAAAGTATGGTCTTAGAGTTTAGAATGGTTTCTTTGAAAATTTGTATTGATTTTTCTCCAATATCCATTCCCATATATCCATCAGGAATGTTTTGGTCTTGAGTTGCCTTGATGTTTGCGTTGTTGTCAAACTTGTCTGCAACGATATGGTCTATTGGTAAAAGGAGCTTGGTGTTGTTCTTTTCCATAAGTTCCATAAGTTCTTTTGCAAGTTCTATCTTGTCATCTTCGCAAATAGAAGTGCCAATGTTTTTTCCCATTGTTTTAAGGAAGGTATAGGTCATTCCTCCTCCAATGATTAGATTATCAACTAAAGGAATAAGGTTTCTTAAAACATCAATCTTGGAACTAACTTTTGAACCTCCAACTATTGCAGTGAAAGGCTTGTTAGGGTTGTTCATTAGTTTTTGAAGGTTTTTAACTTCGTTTTCCATAAGGAATCCAAAGTATTTGTCGTTAGGGAAGAAACGTGCAATGGTTGCTGTTGATGCGTGTTCGCGGTGTGCTGTTCCAAATGCATCATTAACATAAGCATCTCCAAGTTTTGAAAGTTTTTGGGCAAAGTCAACATCTCCTTTTGTTTCTTCAGGATAGAAGCGTATGTTTTCCAAAAGCATAACATCTCCATCATGTAGGTTAGAGAAAAGAGTTGTAACCTTATCGCCTAAGAGTTCTTGTGTGAAGATAACATCTTTCTTAAGCATTTCTGAAAGGTGTTTTGCAACAGGTTTTAGAGTAAACTCTTCTTCAAATCCTCCTTTTTTAGGTCTGCCAAAGTGAGCCATAATGATTAAGGCTGCTCCATCGTCAATAAGTTTTTTAATGGTTGGCATTGATTCTCTCATACGAGTGTCATCTGTTATGGTTTTGTTTTCATCTAAAGGAACATTAAAGTCCACTCTTAGCAAAACTTTTTTACCTTTAAAGTTAATGTCTTTTATTAATTTCATAGTGCAAGTTATTTATTTGTTGTTAATATTTATAATTAAAGTACAAAGATATAAAATAAATAAGAATCTGAAAAGAGAAAACCATAAAAAGCTTATAAACTTCAAAATTTTACAATAATATCCTTGGATTAAACAAAAATTACTACCTTTGCATAGCATTTTTTACAGAAAGGAGGATAAGCATGATTGAAACAATAAATTTTGAGAACGTTAAGTGGTTGCATATCCTTAACCCCAGTGAAGATGATTTTAATTATCTTCTAAAAGAGTATGAGTTTCACCCTTTAGATATTGAGGACTGTCGTTCGGTTAATCAAAGACCAAAGATTGACGAATACGATGACTATTATTTTATTATTCTTCACTTTCCGTTTTTTGATAAGGCAAATAAATTTGTAAGAGTTAAGGAAGTTAAGATATTCTGGGGAAAAGACTACATAGTAACTATTGGTCGCTCACATTGGGTTGTGAAAAATCTGTTTAAAGACTTGCAGAAAAAACACAAGGAAAATACTGAAGACTTATCCGAAATAGTGAAAAGTTCTGATAGTTTGCTTTATAATATTTTGGATAGGCTAATGGTAGAAACATACACTCTTATTCTTAGAATAGGGGCAGAGGTAGATGGGATTAACTACGACATTTTTACTAAGAAATCTGAAAAAGTTATTGAACAATTATCAATTACAAGAAAGAATATTATCTCACTCAATACAACTTTTAAGCCACAGGTTAGAGTCTTTCATAAGTTTGAATCAGGGGGAATAAAAGGTTATGAAGAAGATATGGAGGACTACTGGGGAAATATCTTAGACCAATATCAAAAGATGTTTGACTTGGTTGAAGACTATGGAGAATTGATAGAAGGTTTATCTCATACATTTGATTCCTTGCAGACCAATAAAACAAATGAGATAATGCGTATCCTTACCTTTATTTCAACCATAATGCTTCCTCTATCGGTAATTTCAGGAATATATGGAATGAATGTTAATCTTCCTTTTATGGGTAAGACTTGGGTTTTTGGAGGGATAATTATTTTAATGCTAATTATAGTTATTGGATTTATCTTTTATTTTAAAAGAAAACGTTGGTTGTAATCAAATAAAAGTCATTAAAATCAAATTAATATGAAGAAGATATTATTTTTATTAATTCTTATCTCAATATTTGGGATTAATAGTGCTTTTGCACAGACTCCAGAGAAGACAAAGACAGAAACAAAGGTAGATGCTGATATTAAGCAAGCAGAAGATAATCTTCGTAAGGCAGAGATTGAAGCTCAAAAGGCAGTTGCTGAAGAGCAAAAGAGATTGGAGGAACTTGAAAAGCAAAAAGTTTTAATGGAAAAACAAGCAGAGGCTGACGAGAAAGCTTCTCAAGCAAAGGCAGAAGCAGATAAATTAGGCTCAAGGGCTGATGATGCAAAATCAAGAGTAAAGGATGCAGAGTCAGATGTTGAAGCTGCAAAAGAAAGTGTTAAGGCAGCCAAACAAAGAGTGAAAGATGCTAAGCAAAGAGTAAAGGAAGAGCAAGAAATGGTAAAGCAAGCAGAGCAAAAAGTTAAAGAAGCTAAAGAAAGAGCAAAAGCTCAAAAACAAGAAGCTAAGCAAGCTAAGAAAGAAGCTAAAGAAGCTAAGTCTATGGCTAAGCAAGCCAAGAAAGATGCAAAGAATGTAAAGAAAAACGAAAAGGAAAGAGAAGAACAAGAGCAAAAACAAAAAGAAGCAGACAATAAAAGATAAAAAAGTATTTAATCAAAAAAACTCCCTACTTAACTAAAATTAAGTAGGGAGTTTTTTTATTTATATGCCGACTTTTTTAAATTATCCTCCGTTTAATTTTATTTATCTAGGGGATATTTTTCTGTAAGCTTATTTTATTAGGAAGGTAAACTTGTCGTAGTTTTTAAGAGCTATACCTGTTCCTCTTGCAACTGCTCTTAGTGGGTCTTCGGCTACATGAACTGCAAGTTTTGTTTTAGCAGATATTCTTTTGTCTAAGCCTCTTAATAGTGAGCCACCACCTGCTAAGTATATACCTGTATGGAAAATATCAGAAGCTAATTCAGGTGGAGTTAGGGCTAAGGCTTCCAAAACGGCACTTTCAATCTTAGCAATACTTTTATCTAAGGCGTGAGCTATTTCTTTGTAGTTTACTAATATCTCTTTTGGAATTCCTGTCAAAACATCTCTTCCTTGAACAGCAAAATCTTCAGGTGGAACATCTAAGTCAGGAATAGCTGCTCCAACACTAATCTTAATTTGTTCAGCCATTCTTTCTCCGATATTAATATTATGCTGCTTACGCATATATTCTATTATATCTTGATTAAATTCGTCTCCTGCAATACGTATTGATTTATTACAAACTATACCTCCAAGAGCTATTACAGCTATTTCGGAAGTACCTCCACCAATATCAACAATCATATTTCCAACAGGCTCTAAAACATCTATGCCAATACCAATTGCAGCAGCCATGGGCTCATGAATTAGCTTAACTTCTTTTGCTCCTGCTTGTTCGGCAGAGTCTCTAACGGCTCTTTCTTCAACATTGGTTATACCTGAAGGGATACATATTACCATTTTTAGAGCTGGTGGAACAAGAGATTTTCTGATATTTATCTTTTTAATTAATTCTCTTATAAGTTGATTGGCTGTTTCAAAATCTGCAATAACTCCATCTCTTAGAGGTCTTATGGTTTCAATGTTTTGATGGGTTCTTCCATGCATTTGCATAGCTTTTTTTCCGATTGCCATGATTTTGCCAGTCCTTCTATCTTTTGCAACAATTGAAGGCTCATCAACAACAACTTTGTCATTAAAGATTATAACAGAGTTGGCTGTTCCCAAGTCTATTGCTATTTCTCTTGTTAAAAATGAAAATAAACTCATATTTATTTATCCTACTTTTCTTGTATTAAATTTGTATTAATTTTTGTTTAGCTTGTACGCAAACCTAATTAAACAGTTACATTTATTGCTTATTATTTCTAATATTTTATTTTTTAGTGTTTGAAATGTCTATATCCTGTTAGCACCATTGCCATATTATTTTCTTTGCAAAACTCAATAGACTTTTCATCATTAATACTTCCTCCAGGTTGAACAACAGCATTTATTCCTTCCTTATGTGCAATTTCAACGCAGTCAGGGAAAGGGAAAAAAGCATCTGATGCCATAACAGCTCCCTTAAGGTCAAAAGAGAAGTGTTTAGCTTTAGCAATAGCTTGATTTAATGCATCTACTCTTGAGGTTTGTCCTGTTCCAGAGGCAAGTAATTGTTTGTTTTTTGCTAAAACTATTGCATTAGATTTAGTATGTTTTACTAATTTATTTGCAAATGCAAGGTCTTCTTGTTCTGAAGAAGTTAGTGGGGTAGGAGTTATGGAAGTCATTATTGCAGGTTCTTCTGTTTTTAGGTCTTTCTCTTGAACTAAAACTCCATTTAGAGAAGAACGGAATTGATATTTAGCTTTAGGAGTTTCTTTGCGTTTTAAGAGTATTCTATTTTTTTTAGATTTTAGAAGTTCTAAAGCTTCTGTTGAAAAGTCCGGAGCAATACAAATCTCCATAAATAACTTATTCATTTCCTCTGCAGTCTCCAAGTCAATAGGTTTATTAGTTATCAAAACTCCTCCAAATGCAGAAACAGGGTCAGAAGCTAAAGCGTCTAAATAAGCTTGTTTTAAGGTTTTTCTACTTGCAAGTCCACAAGCATTATTATGTTTTATAATAGCAAAGGTTGTTTCTTCAAAGTCATCAATCAAGTCGCAAGCTGCATCAATATCTCCTATATTATTATAAGAAATTTCTTTTCCATGTAATTGCTCCACGAAAGAGTTTAGATTACCATAAAACATTCCTTTTTGGTGGGGGTTTTCTCCATAGCGAAGTATGGTAGGGTTATTATAACTTAATCTGAACGTCTCTAAATTAGTTTCTCTGTTGAAATAGTTAAATATTGCTGTATCGTAATGAGAAGATACTCCAAATGCATAGGTTGCAAATCTCCTGCGAGTTGCTAAATCGGTATTTCCATTGTTGTTATTAAGAATATCTAATAGCTCAGAATAATAATCAACAGATGGAACAATTAAAACATCATTAAAGTTTTTTGCAGCAGAACGTATAAGACTAATACCTCCAATATCTATCTTTTCAATGATTTCTTGATTTGTAGCATTTGAATCTACTGTTTTTTCAAAAGGATATAAATCAACAATAACCAAGTCAATTTCTGGGATTTCATATTCTTGTATTTGCTTAATATCTTCTTGATTTTCTCTTCTGCAAAGTATTCCACCCATTACTTTTGGATGAAGAGTTTTTACTCTTCCTCCCAATATGGAAGGATATCCAGTTAGAGATTCAACAGTTTGAGGTTTTATACCTAAGCTTTCAATAAAATCATAAGTTCCACCAGTTGAGTAAATTTTAACTCCAAGAGAATCCAATTTCTTAACTATAACGTCTAATCCATCTTTATAGAAAACAGATATTAATGCAGTCTTAATTTTTTTCATTTATTTTTTTTGTCTTTTAATTAATTTCCAAATTCAATTCCTAATCCTTTTGCAGTTTGAACTAAACGAGATTTTGGCTCAACAAGATGAGGTTTACTAATAGCTTTATCAAAACTAACGCTAATTATTTCAGGATGGCGATAAGCAACCATTTCTCCAAACTTTCCTTCCAAAACAAGTTCAAAAGCTTTAACACCAAACTCTGAAGCCAATATTCTGTCATAAGCTATTGGAGAGCCTCCTCTTTGTATATGTCCCAAAACAGTTAATCTAATGTCATGTTGAACGCCAGCTTCAATAAGTTCTTGCATAAGTATATTACCTATTCCTCCTTGTTTTGCATTGTTCTTTCCAATATCAGCTTCAGATTCTTTTTGTTTTTTCCTTTCAAAAGAATAAGCACCTTCAGCAACAACAATTATGCAAAATCCTTTTCCTCTCTTATATCTTGAATCAATCTTTTCCTTTATTTTTTCTATTTTATAAGGCATTTCAGGAATAATACAAACATCGGCTCCTCCAGCAACAGCACCATAAAGAGCAATCCAGCCAGCATCTCTTCCCATTACTTCCATTATAAACACACGATTATGACTTGAAGCAGTAGTAACTAACTTATCTATTGCTTCTGTAACGGTTTGAACAGCTGTTTGAAATCCGAAAGTAAAATCAGTAGCAGAAAGGTCGTTATCAATAGTCTTAGGAACACCTATAATATTAAGTCCTTTTTCAAATAATGCTTTAGATATTCTTTGTGAACCATCTCCACCAATATTAATAACAGCATCAACTCCCATTAATTTTAACTTCCTTATCATTTCATCAGACCTATCAACATATTCAGTTGTCCCGTCATTATTTCTAATTGGCCAAGAAAAAGGATCTCCCTTATTTGTTGTTCCCAAAATAGTTCCACCCTTAATTAAAATTCCGGAAACACTATTATTATCTAAAACAACTATTTCTGTAGGTTCATTCAGAACACCATTGAAAGAGTCAATAGAGCCAATAACTTCCCATTCTTTTTCTTGTGAAGCCCTCTTAACAATAGCCCTAATAACTGCATTCAACCCAGGGCAATCTCCTCCACCTGTAACAACCATTAATCTTTTCATTTCTTATTCTTTTTGTTTGAAGTATGGTATAAGTTCTTTTATTTCTTGAAGTATATTTTCTTTTCCTGTCTTGTTGATAGAGGAAGAAAGGAAGTATTTAGGTAGTTCAACCCAGTCTTTTTGAAGTCTTTTATTAAACTCCTCAACATTTTTATTTGTAACATTAACTCCTTGCTTATCTGTTTTAGTAAAAACAATAGAGAAAGGAATTTCATTTTCTCCGAGAAAATTAATAAATTCCAAATCGATAAGCTGAGGAGAAATCCTTGAATCTATCAATACAAAAACAGAAACTAAATTTTCTCTCTTTGTAAGATAGTCAGTAATCATTTTACCCCATGAGGCTCTTGTCTTTCTTGAAGTAACAGCATAACCATAACCAGGTAAATCAACCAAATACCACTCGTTATTTATTTCAAAATGATTTATTAGTTGTGTTTTCCCTGGTTTAGAACTCGTTTTTGCTAAGTCTTTTCTGCCGACAAGCATATTTATAAGAGAGCTTTTCCCAACATTACTCCTGCCAATAAAAGCAAACTCTGCTTTAGTGGGTTCAGGACATTTTGTGTAAATTGAATTGCTTATAACAAATTCAGCACTCTTAATTTGCATATTTTATGTATAGCTTTTTCTTTTAGAAATTCATGTAACGTTTTTGCTTATCGGGATAAATATCAGCAATTGTTACCAATATTCCAGTCTCTTCAACATTGCTGAAATGCTTGTTTACAGATGTTCCAAATGAACGCATGGTTGAAGAAAGATTCATATAAGCATTGAAAAGAGGAGGAACATGTTCGCCTCTTTCTCTAACAGCCTTAGTAAGAATTTGATGGTCTTCCTTATAGCTTAAACCATTAAAAAGTTTTACAAGTTCATTGTAATCAGTTTCAATTTCAACAGGCTCAATAGGATAAACCATTCCTTCGTTGTCAGGGAAATGTTTTTTGAAGAAATATAGAATATAATCTCTTGCGGTCTTATCCATTGTAGGATACATTGTTACCTTTCCAAAGAAATACTTAAAATCTGGGTTTTTAACAGCCAAAGCTCCTAATCCGTCCCAAAGATTATCTAAAGAAAACATCCCCTTACGTAAATTTACGGTAGGTTGATATTCAGGAGCAACAAAAGAACGTCCAAGTTCAAGAGTGTGGTCAAGAAAATTCTCCCTAAAGAAATCTGTAAAATGAAATAATCCAGCTGTAGCACTCAATAGTTCTCCATCTGGCAAAACTTTAATATTCTTACCTAAAATAAACCTATAACCGCCAACTATTTCTTCTTCTGAAGGGTCCCAAACGAAGAGTTGCTTATAGCAATGAGGCTCAGGAGCAATATCATATTCGTCAATATCACAATCCTTACCACTTCCACCACCTTCAGCACCAAAACTAAGTTCTCTCAAACGACCAATCTCCTTCATAATATTCGGAGAAGCGTGAGCAGTAGTAATATAAATCTCCTTTGAACCATTATTAGTTTTGCGAAAAAAACTTTCTTTAGTAAGTTCTTTCTTTATTAGTTCTCTATCAACAGGCTCAATTACGTAAGATGTATCCATAAAATCTATATGTTTGATTAATAATTATTATACCTTAAATTCATTGTCTGGATTTTCCTTTAAGGTGTAAACAAAATCTCTAATTTTATTTGCCCAAACGGAAGGAGAAAATCTATTATCCAAAACTTCATTCTTAATAGGTTTTCCAAAAGTAATTTTAATAGTTTCGCCTTTCTTCTTAAACATCTCCGAAGGTAAAAGAATCATTTCCAAATCAAAATCAATCCTAAAAAAACGCCTAATAGCTGAAAAACGATAAAATCTTTTAGAATTAACACTATCAACATAAACAGGTATAATATCTCTATTAAACTCTTGTGCTTTGCGTACAAAAGTCTTTTTCCACTTAAAGTCTTGAATTTTTCCGTCAATCTTTTTGCTCTCTGTACCAGCAGGGAAAAACATCATACAATTATCAGAGGCAAAGGCTTGGTTAAGGGTGTCGTGATTGGAAGAATTGCGTCCATATTTATTTATAGGAATAAAAACATTCTTTAAACCAGGTAGATGACAAAGAATATCATTAACAGGGAAAAGAATATCTCTTCTGTATTTTCCAACTTCAGAAATTAAAGCCATGCCATCAATTCCACCAAGAGGATGATTACTAACAACCAAAGCTCTTCCTTCCTTAGGGATATTATTAGGATTTACAACCTCAATCTTAACATCAATTTCTTTTAGAACAGAATTAGCAAAATCCACTCCCTTATCATCTCTGTACTTATAAATAACCTCATTGACCCTATCCAAACAAATAAGTTTCTTAAACCACTTAAGCAAAGGCCTTGGAATAATTTTGAGCAAGTATTTGTTTTTACTAACCAAAATTTTTTCTAAAGAAATAAACCTCTGAGTTATTTCGCCATTAAAATTATTCTCTAAATCAGTATTAGTCTTATCCATTTACAAATCCATTCAAATATCAAAGATGCAAAGTTACAAAAAAACTCTTAAATTCATTAAAAAACTCTGTGTTTTAATGTGAAATAATTATTAAATATAAAAAGAAACTTCGTATTATTGTAATAAAACTAAGGTTTGTGAAATGTAAACTTAATTTTTCTTTTTCTAAACTAAGTTTTTATAGTTTGTAAGTTTACTTTAATTCTTATTTATGTTTTGCTGTTTTGCTAAAAAATTACTTACTTTGCAAGAAAATTAATTGTTTATGAAAAAACTTATACTTTGTTTGTTGGTTTGCTTTGGGATGAGCGGTTTTGTTAATGCTCAAGAGTTTAAGGCAGGAGTATTGTCAGGGGTTATTGCTTCTCAGGTTGACGGAGATTATATGAGTGGTTATTATAAAGCGGGCTATGTTGGCGGACTATTTGTTTATAGAGATGTTTTTTCCTTTTCAAGAATCCAAGGAGAACTTGTATATGCTCAAAAGGGGAGTAGGACAGCACCAAAAAATACTAATCCAGATTTTTTGCAGGTTACTACCTCAAGCATTGATTTGAATCTTATGTTTATTTATAAAGTAACTCCAAGTTTGAATTTTCGTATTGGACTAACTCCGTCTGCTTTGCTAACTTCTAAAGAAGTGCGTCCAACAGGAACTGTGCAAGACCCTAATGAAGCACCTGCGTTTAGACCTTTTGGTATTGGTGGACTTGCAGGGATAAGTTACTATATAAGTAATCGTTTTAGTATAACTTGGTCTGTGAACTATTCTTTCTTAAGTATTAGAAAAGGTGCTTCTGAATTATATGACTTAGGTTTTTATGAGCAGAATGGTCAATACCACAATTATATGAGTTTCGTTTTAGGTTATACCTTCTAATTTATAAAAGGATTATTTTCTTTTTCAAAACCTATTGTTGTTGTGGGTCCGTGTCCACAAATACATATTGTTTCTTCTGGTAGGGTAAAAAGATTTTCTTTTATGCTTGAAATTAATGTATCGAAATCTCCTGTTGGAAGGTCTGTCCTTCCAATAGAACTTCTAAACAATACATCTCCAGTAACAACATAATTTTCTTTTTTGTTGTAATAACAAAGGCTTCCTGCACAATGTCCAGGTGTTTCAAAAATTTCTAAACGAGAATTTCCATACTCAATTACATCGTCTTTTGTAATGTATTCTAATGATATGTTTTCAATTCCATCAACATTAAAGCCCATAATTTCAGCTTGAGCATCGGCAATTCTAATAAATCTTTCTCCATCCTTATGAAGTTTTAGAGGAAGATTAAACTTTTGGCTTGCCCAATAAGCTCCACAAATATGGTCTATATGAGCGTGAGTTATTAGTAGGTGTTTAATTTTAAGATTATTTTCCTCGATAAAGTCAAGTAACTCTTTTCTTTCCCAATCAGTTTGAGTACATACGTCAATCAAAACACATTCTTTTGTTTGGTCAAATGCCAATGTACAATTCACTTCATAGTGATTAAATGCAAATACTTTTATCATAGTTCTTCTTTTTTTGCTTGTTTCCAAATTTTATCCATCTCTTCCAAACTCATATTTCTAAGGTCTTTACCTTGACTGCTTACCTGCTTTTCTATATATTGGAAACGTTTAATAAATTTCTTATTTGTTCTTTCTAATGCAGATTCTGGATTAACATCAATAAAGCGAGAATAGTTGATAAGTGCAAATAAGGTATCGCCAAATTCCTCTTCTATTCTTTCCTTATCATTGTTTTTTATTTCATCTTGGAGTTCTTTTATTTCTTCCTCTACTTTGTTCCATACTTGTTCAGTATTGTCCCAATCAAACCCAACTCCTCTTGCTTTGTCTTGAATTCTATAAGCCTTAACAAGTGCAGGTAATGATTTAGGAACTCCTCCAAGTGCAGACTTTCTGCCTTCTTTTAATTTTATTTGTTCCCAATTTTCCTTTACTTGCTCTGAATTTTCCACCTTTTCATTTCCATAAATATGAGGATGACGACGGATTAATTTCTCGTTAAGAGAATCAATTACTTCTTTAATATCAAAAGAATTTGTTTCTGAGCCTATCTTTGCATAAAATACAATATGCAAAAGCAAATCTCCTATCTCTTTCTTTATTTCATCAATATCATTTTCAATTATTGCATCGGCAAGCTCATAAGTTTCTTCAATTGTTAGATGTCTAAGAGTTTCAAAAGTCTGTTTCTTATCCCAAGGGCATTTCTCCCTTAGCTCATCCATTATATTTAATAGCTTTTCAAAACTTTTCAAAGCTTCTTTATTTCTTTCCTCTTTCATTAAATAATCTTCGTTTTATCCTTCAGTTATCATTTTTTCTTTCCCAGTTGTTTGCAATAAGAGCAATTTTATTATAATCCAAATTTACCATACATTCAAAATGTTTTTTAGGGCATTTTTCAAAACCCAACTTAGAACATGGACGACATGATAAGTTTTTGTTTTCAAAGATATGCACATCAGCTTTAGAGTTTTTAGGGAGATATGGATACATTCCAAATTCAGGAACAGTATTTCCCCAAACACTAATAATATTTTTATTTAATGCTGCTGCAATATGCATTAGACCAGTGTCAGGAGTAATAACACCATTAGAGTTTGCAATAAGTGAGGCAGTTTGATTTAAATTATATGCTCCACAAGCATTAAAAACTCTTGCTCCAACTTCATTTTCAACCTTTATAGCCTTGTCTCTATCGTATTTATCCCCAAGAATTACAATTGAGCCTTCAATTTTATTACATAAATCAATTAATTTATCAGTTGGAATTTGTTTTGTTTGATGTTTGCTACCCACAACAACAGCAATATATCCATCTTGAAAATCTAAAGGTAATGTATCAGGTGCAATATAATCCTCTTCAGCTAAGAAATAATCCAATCCTTTTCCGTCATTAACGATATTACCTATTGGTTTAGTAGCCTCAAAATATCTGTCAACAATATGCTTATTAGGAAGTTTGTTTATTTTCCATTTAACAAAAATCCATTTCTTTATCTTTAAAGAATTAAATGTTTTGCTTGGTTTTAGAAGTCTTAACCTAATAATTAACGACCTTAGCTGTTTGTGAAGGTCAATAATAAATGTGTAGTTTTCTTTTTTTAACTCTCTAATAGTTTTTGATAAAGAGCCATTAAAAAGAATTATTTTATCTACATAAGGATTATTATTAAGTATGATAGAATTATTAGCTTTTATAAGATAATGCACTTCTGCATTAGGTATTTGAGTTTTGATTGAACGAATAATAGGAGTTGTCAAAATAATATCTCCAATTGAACTAAGTCGTATTATTAAAATCTTAGGGTGAGTGTCCATCTTTTTATTATTATCCTATGCTACCTTCCAAACTTATACTTAATAGTTTTTGAGCTTCAACAGCAAACTCCATAGGTAATTTATTCAAAACTTCCTTAGCATATCCATTAACTATCAAACCAATTGCTCCTTCTTGAGAAATACCTCTTTGGCGACAATAAAATAATTGGTCTTCGGATATCTTTGAAGTTGTAGCTTCATGCTCAACAATTGAACTATGGTTGTCTGTTTTAATGTAAGGGAAAGTGTGAGCTCCACATTTGCTTCCTAAAAGTAAAGAATCACATTGAGAGTAGTTTCTTGAATTAGTTGCTCCCTTAGTAACTCTTACTAATCCACGATAAGAGTTTTGACTTTCTCCTGCAGAAATTCCTTTTGAAATAATTGTACTTTTAGTATTTTGTCCAATATGAATCATCTTTGTCCCTGTGTCTGCTTGTTGTTGGTTATTTGTAACTGCAACAGAATAAAACTCTCCTACAGAATTATCTCCCTTCAAAATACAGCTTGGATATTTCCACGTTATTGCAGAGCCTGTTTCAACTTGAGTCCAAGAAAGTTTTGCATTATTACCCTTGCATATACCTCTTTTAGTAACAAAATTATAAATACCACCTTTTCCGTCCTTATCTCCAGGGTACCAGTTTTGAACAGTAGAGTATTTTACTTCAGCATCTTTCATTACAACAATTTCAACAATAGCTGCATGGAGTTGATTTTCGTCTCTTTTTGGAGCAGTACAGCCTTCCATATATGAAACATAAGAGCCTTCTTCAGCAACAATCAAAGTTCTTTCAAATTGACCAGTGTTGGCAGCATTTATTCTAAAATAAGTTGAAAGTTCAATAGGACATCTAACGCCTTTAGGAATATAACAAAAAGACCCATCGCTAAATACAGCAGAATTTAGAGCTGCAAAATAATTATCGGTGTAAGGAACAACAGTTGCTAAATGTTGTCTTACTAATTCTGGATGATTTTGAACAGCCTCACTAAAAGAACAGAATATTATTCCTTCCTTTGAAAGAGTTTCAGAGAATGTTGTTTTAACAGAAACACTATCCATAACAGCATCAACAGCAACATTGCCCAAGTTTCCACTATCATCCAAAGAAACTCCTAATCGGTTAAAAGTATCTACTAACTCTTCATGTATTTCTTGATTGTCTTTTTTTGAATTAGTCTTAGGAGCAGCATAGTATATTATATCTTGATAGTTAATTTCTGGGATTTTTAAATGAGCCCAAGAGGGCATTTTCATAGTAAGCCATTTTCTGTAAGCATTCAATCTAAATTCCAACAACCACTCTGGCTCATTTTTCATTTTTGAAATATGCTTAATAATATCCTCATTTAGTCCTTTCTCAATAACATCAGTATGAATATCGGTAACAAAACCATATTTATACTCACTTGTTGTAATATCTTCAATTATTTCATTTTCGTTTAATTTCTCTCTATCTTTTTTCATACAATATTTATCTTTCTAAAATGCAAAAATACAATATAATTATTCTTAAGTAAAAATATTTGACTTAAAATTCTTTTTTCTATTTAAATATCAAAAATGCAATTTAAATTTAATATCTAGTTTTCAATTTTTAAAGTATTGAAAATAAGAGAATTTATTCTTTTGAAAAATAAACTTAGTCCTTACCCCCAAAGGACTAAGTCTTCGATGCCCAAGGACTAAGTCCTAAAGGGTAAAGGACTTAGTCCTCCGAGTGCAAGGACTAAGTCTAAATTTAGCATTAATTAAGTCTTTGTTTTTTAGGCTATAAAAGATAAAATATATGCAATAGATAAAGAATTTTGAGTTGATTTACCTAAAATAATATATTTGGTTGATTTCTTTAGTGAGTTTAATTGGCTTAGAAATCAGCTTATTATTATTGTTGTGATGATGTTTTGATTAAAAAAACATCAAAAAATGTTGTTGTTATAAGAAATTTTATTAATTTTGCCTCAATTTAATGGAGAAACTCGAAAATCCAAAATAGAGTAGAGAAAAATAAAAACATAAAAAATTATAACTATGAAAAAAGTTTTATTCGTATTAGGAGCTATTGCAGCTATGTCTTTAGTTGCTTGTAATGGTACAAAAGATTGTGCTTGCGATTTAATTCACAATGATGGTACATTACCAACTATTAGAAGTACTGATGATAATGTAAATGGTACACTTGACGTATTAGAATTTGACGGAGAATGTACAGATGTTACTTGGACAGACCTTCCAACAAGTGATAAAAACTGGCCAGAGTTAGCATCAATGGGCTATACACTTAAATGTGCTGAAAAATAGTAAGCGAATAAGTTATTAAAAAGGGGGATATTACTAAATGTAGTATTCCCTTTTTTTAACTATAAAATAATATGAGAATAAACAAACGTCTGATTGGAACTATATGCCGAATAATAATAGGATTTGTCTTTATTGCTTCGGCTGTTTTGAAATATATATCAATTGAAGCAGTTGATTTATTCTTTTTTGACCATAAAATATTCCCTTGGGTTTTAACAACCTTCCTTTCAAGATTACTAATTGCCTTTGAAGCAATAATTGGTTTAATGCTTGTTGTGGGAATATTTCCAAAACTATCTAAACTTCTAACTTTTATAACTCTTATTGGATTTACAATATATCTTCTTGTTAAACCTTTATTATTTGATGTAAGTGAAGAAAATTGTTATTGTTTTGGAGATAAGATTCAATTGACCGACCTGCAAACAATTATAAAAAATATTATCTTATTATTGATGGCTCTAACTCTTAATTGGGCTAAATGGTGGAAAACAAAATATGCGAAACTAATACTAATTATTATTTCTCTTTTAATAATAGCAACAGCATTTGTTATTAAGCCACCAGATTCAATCCAGTCTAAAATATACAAACATAGTGTTGAAATTAGACCGGAGGTTTTTGAACAAGTGAAAGAGTTTGATAATCTCAAGGCTTTAGGTATTAATGAAGATAGGAAAGTAGTTTGTTGGTATAGTACTGGCTGCAAATATTGTAAGAGAGCAGCTAAAAAAATAGATATTATAATAGATAGACATAATTTGGATAGAAATAGTTTTATTGAAGTTTTTGGAGGGAAAGAAAAACCTTTAGATAAATTCTATAAGGAATCAGGAACAAAACCCTTACAATATACATTTATTCATATAATCCCATTTCTTAACACAACACACGGACTTATGCCTGTAATCTTTTTGTTGGAAGACGGAAAGATTGTACAATTATACAAATTAACAACAATAGATGAGAGTTTCATCGTTGATTTTTTGAAAGATAAAAATAATAATCAAAATAAATAATTATGAAAAAGATATTCCTTTTAGCAGCAATTCTATTTAGTATTTCTTTGGTTTCTTGTGGTACTCAAAGTGATTGTCTTTGTACAGCAGACCAACAAAAATCCACAACTTCACCAAGTTCATCTTCATATCCAGTTTATGATTGGGGAGGAAATTGTAGTAGTATAACACAAAATGATATACCTGAAATAAGTGGAAGTGGAACAGAATATAATTTAAATTGTACCGAATTATAATAGAACGTTCTTTTTATTTGATACAATAGTATTGATAATATTTTATTCTATTTCTTCGTTTAGTAATTAGTGATAATTTAATACTTTTACTATGATTAAAATTCTTTGGGTGGACGATGAGATAGACCTATTAAAGCCTCATATACTTTTTCTTGCAACAAAAGGTTATGAAGTTATTCCTTCAATTGATGGTCTTGAAGCTTTAGAGTTGCTGGAAGAGCATATAATTGATGTTGTATTCTTAGATGAAAATATGCCAGGGATTTCGGGGTTGGATACACTAATCCGTATTAAGGACAAGCATCCTTCTATTCCAATAATCATGATAACCAAAAGTGAAGAAGAGCATATAATGGAGCAGGCAATAGGTTCTAAAATTACAGATTACCTAATAAAACCTGTTAATCCTAATCAAATACTTCTTTCTCTTAAAAAACATCTTCATTCAAAAAAAATAGTTAGTGAAACTTCCACACAAAACTACCAGCAACAGTTTAGAGAAATATCTATGCGATTAATGGATAGAATGGATTCTAAGCAATGGGTAGATATATATAAAAAGTTAGTATTTTGGGAGTTGGAGCTTGCGACATCACAAGATGAAAGTATTTTTGAAATACTTCGTCAGCAAAAAGATGAAGCAAATACGTTGTTTTGCAAGTTTTATGAGAAGAATTACGAAGATTGGTTAAAAGCTCAGCAGGAAGATAAGCCATTATTATCACATACTATATTAAAAGAAAAACTTTTTCCTTTATTAAAAGAAGAAAGAGTACCAACTTTTTTAATAGTAATAGATAATTTTAGATTTGACCAATGGAAGGCAGTGCAGCCAATGATAGAGGAGTTTTACAGGATAGACAATGAAGATGTTTATTATAGTATAATTCCAACAACAACGCAATATGCGAGAAACTCAATGTTTGCGGGACTTATGCCTTCTGAAATAGAGAGAAAATACCCTTCACTTTGGATAAATGAAGATAAAGAGGGCAATAAAAACCAAAATGAACATGAGTTCTTGCAGGAAAATCTTAAGCGTCATGGTCTAAATCTCAAAACAACCTATCACAAAGTATTAAATGCTCAATATGGTAGAAGAATGATAGATATTCTTCCAAATATGTTGGACAATGATATAAATGTAATAGTATATAACTTTATAGATATGCTTTCTCATGCCAGAACAGAGAATGATTTGGTTAGAGAATTAGCTGAAGACGAAAGAGCATACCGATTAGTAACACAAACATGGTTTAGTTATTCTGCACTAATGGATGTACTAAAGTTTCTTAAGGATAAAAAAGTTAATATTGTTATTACTACAGACCATGGCTCTGTAAGAGTAGATAGACCAATTAGAGTAAAAGGAGATAAAGGACTTTCAACTAATTTGCGTTACAAGGTAGGAAGATTATTAGATTATAATTCAAAAGAAGTTTTCGAAGTAAAGGATTGTACACAAATTTTTCTTCCAAAGCTTGCCATAACTTCTCCTTACATATTTGCACGTTCAAATGATTTCTTTGCTTATCCTAATAATTACAATCAATATGTGCAGTATTACATGAATACATTCCAGCACGGAGGTATTTCTATGGAAGAAATAATGGTGCCTTTCATTACAATCAAACAAAGATAAATGCAAACTAATTATTTAGCCAATTCTATTTCTGACCTTGATGATATAGCAAAGCAAATCATAGATACCTTTAAAGGAAATAGAGTTTTTATTCTTAAAGGTAATATGGGGGCAGGAAAAACAACATTTGTAAAATCTGTATGTGATTATTTAGAAGTACAAGATAATGTTTGCTCGCCTACTTTTGCCATAGTCAACCAATATTATTCTGAAAAGGCAGGAGATATATATCATTTTGATTTTTATAGAATAAATAAAGAAGAAGAAGCTTTTGATATTGGATTTGAGGAATATCTTTATAGTGGCAATTATTGTTTTATAGAATGGGCAGAGAAAATCCCAAACTTATTGCCTTCAAATTATATTATCATTACAATAAAAGAAATACAAGAAAACAAAAGAGAAATTACAGCTGAGAAAATATAAAATTAGGGGCTTAAAACTATAAAGATTTAAGCCCCTAAATATTTTATCTAAGTTTTTATCTATTCTTCAGAAGAACTACTAATATATCCTTTCATTAAACCTCTTTCTGCTTTGGATATAAAATTAATTATTTCTTCTAATTCGGGAGTTGAAGGTAGTGTTTTTAATTTTTCAAAAGCATTGGTATAAGTTAAACCTGATTGAAATACTATCTTGTAGTACTCTTTAATTTGGTTTATTTTTTCTTGTTCAAAGCCTCTTCGTGATAACCCAACAGAGTTAATACCACAATATGATAATGGAAATTTTGCCCCTTTAACAAATGGAGGAACATCCTTATCCACTAATGAGCCCCCCATTAATATTACATGAGAGCCTATCTTTGTAAACTGATGAATAGCACTTAATCCTCCAATTATAGCAAAGTCACCAACTTCAATATGTCCTGCTAAAGTAGCACTATTAGCCAAAATGCAATTATTACCAACTACGCAATCGTGAGCAACATGTGCATAAGCCATAAGTAGATTGTTATCACCAATCTTAGTATATCCAAGTGCAGAGGTTCCTCTATTGATAGTAACACTCTCTCTAATAATGTTATTATCGCCAATAATGGTTGTAGTCTTTTCTCCAGCAAATTTTAAGTCTTGAGGAACTGCACTAATAGAAGCATTAGGGAATATTTTATTGTTTTTCCCTATTCTTGCTCCAGAAAATATTGTTACATGTGGTCCTATCCAACAATTATCCTCAATTTCTACATCATCGTAAATGACAGTAAAAGGTTCAATAATAACATCCTTACCAATTTTTGCATTTGGATGAATATATGAGAGAGGTTGATTCATAGTTTTTAATTATTTAGTTTTAGCTACTTGTGCCATAAGTTCGGCTTCCATTACCAATTTGTCTCCAACATAAGCCTCACCTTTCATCTTAACAATACCTCTTCTAACAGGTTCTGATAAGAATAGTCGGAAAATTAGAGAATCTCCAGGAACAACTTTTCCACGAAAACGTACTCCGTCGATTCTTAGGAAATAGGTTGTGTAGTTTTCTGGGTCTGGATAATCTTTCAAAACCAAGATTCCTCCAGTTTGCCCCATTGCTTCAACAATTAAAACTCCTGGCATAACTGGCTCTGAAGGGAAATGTCCATTAAAGAAGTCTTCATTTCCTGTTACATTTTTTACACCTATTACATAATCGTCCCCAACTTCAATGATTTTATCTACTAAAAGCATTGGAAAACGATGAGGTAGGAACTTCTTTATGTCAGTTATTGTATAAATAGGTTCTTTGTTAGGGTCATAATGAGGTGCCCCTGTAGTTTTTTCCATAATTACTTGTTTAATTAGTTTTGCAAATTCTGTATTGGCATAATGTCCAGGACGCTTTAAAATAAAATGTCCTTTAATATTAACACCCAATAGATTTATATCTCCAATAAAATCTAATAGTTTATGCCTTACAGGTTCATTATCAAATTTCTTTTCTACGTTGTTTAATATACCTTTTTCAACTTTTATACTTTGAGGGTCTTTGTTAAAAACCTTTGCTAAGTATTCAGTTTGTTCTGGCTTTAGGGCATGCTCAACAAAGATTAATGCATTGTCCACATCTCCCCCTTTAATTAAGTTAAGTTTTAAGAGCTGTTCTATTTCGTGAAGAAAAATAAAGGTTTTGCAAGGAGCAATATCACTCTCAAAGTTTTTAAGAGAGTCAATACTAAAAGTCTGAACTCCCATTACAGAAGAATTATAGTCAATAGTTATATCAACCTTAAATCCATCATAAGGCAAAGCTGTTATCTCAATTTGATTTTTTTCGTCCTTATATGTAATAGGTGCCTTTATAGAATAGTATTTTTTCTTAGCTTCTTGCGGTTGCACACCTACTTCTCTTATTTTTTCTACCCAGATTTTTGCACTTCCGTCTAAAATAGGAACCTCATTAGAGTCTAACTCAATAATTGCATTATCTATGTTATAATAATGTAAGGTTGCCATTAAATGCTCAAGAGTGGTTACCTTTATTCCATTTTTTTCAATAGTTGTACTTCTTGAAGTGTCGGTAACATTTTCAATTAAAGCAGCAATGGTAGGTTTGTTCTCAAGGTCTATTCTTTTGAAAACAATTCCAGTATTTGGTTGAGCAGGAAGTATGGTTACATTAATGTTATTGCCATAATGTAGCCCCTTACCACTAACAGTTAGTTTAGATTTTATTGTATTTTGATACTCCATAGTCATTAAGATGCAAAAATAATAAAAAATATTGAATCTTAATATTAAATTAACGCATAAAGAATTATTCTTACTCTATAAAAATAAATAATTTAAGCGTAAGTGTTTGGTAATAATAGATATTAATGTAAAAATTTTACTTTTAATATGCTTAATGTTTGTTGGCAGATTAAAAACAATAGAAAATCAAAACACTATCCAAGTTTATTTCTAATATAGAAAGTTTTTATGAACATAAAACGCAGTAATCACAATCTTAAACGAAGATTTGACGACCTTAAATCTTCGTTTTTACGAAGTCGAAATGCCATTTCCTTTCAACGAGATGGCATTTCGTTATATATGAAATGCCATCTCATGACAACGAAATGCCATTTCATCTCACTAAATCTTCGTTTCGATGTCGTGAAATCTTTGTTTTAGCGTCGTTAAAAGGTAGTTTTGAGGTCAAGAAAAGCTTGTTTGGATAGAGTAAAAGTTTATTATAAGAGGAAAATACCACAAAAAAGAATAAAGTTTTTAACTTTGCGTTCTTATGTAAGGAAAGTTTGTTATTTTTGCACAAAATATTTTCGCTTTATGAAAAAGATAGTTTTATTAATAATTATGATTTCTCTTTCTTTTGCTGGCTATTCACAGGTTGAGAGGCTGAAAGAGAGTCCAATTTATATTGATGGAGATTTAGTAGTTGTTGGAGTAAATGCCAAAACAACTGATGAAGAATTGTTGGAAATTAGAACAAAACTTTTGAAATATACAACCATTAGATTTACAGAGTTTGATGTTATAAGGGCAAAACCAAAGAAAAAAAAGGAAGTAGGAGATATTCAATTTATCTCAATGGAGATTGATTGTAGGGATGGTTATATTGGTAAGATTTCTCATAGTTTTGAACCGGGGGATGTTTCTATTCAAGGTTTTTTTCGTGATTATTCAAAAAACACTTATAAAAGAGCGTTTTTTATAGGTAATTTATCAGAACAATCTATTGAATTTATAAAGCAAGAAGAAGAAAATAAAAACTATCAAATACCAAGAATAGAATTGGAAGAATTGAAGTTGGAGGAATAAAGTTTTTGAATTTTTTGTTACAAAATTAGGTCAATATAAAAATAATTTATATTTTTGCACTCCCAAAATCATAAATAGAAATGGCAAAGAAATCAAAAGACGTAAGGATACAAGTTATTATGGAATGTACAGAACATAAGGCATCAGGTATGCCAGGTACATCACGTTATATAACAACTAAATCAAAAAAGAATACCCCAGAGAGATTGGAATTAAAGAAATATAATCCAATTTTGAAGAGAGTAACAGTTCATAAAGAAATTAAATAATAGGAGATAATTGATATGGCAAAGAAAGTAGTTGCAACATTAAAAACAATAACAGGAAAGAGTTTTGCTAAGGTAATTAGTATGAATCGTTCTTCTAAAACAGGAGCATATACTTTTAAAGAAGAGATTGTTCTTTCTGATAATGTTAAAGATTATTTATCTAAAAAATAGTAAGTAAGTTTAATTAATAATTTTAAAGGTTGTCTTTCTTAAAAAGTAAGAGAGGCAACTTTTTTATTTTATAATAAATGGATTATGTAAAATAAAATTATTAATTTAGCCGAATAATTAATAGAAGTAAAAGTTATGGGATTTTTTTCATTTTTTACAAAGGAGAAAAAAGAGGACTTAGATAAAGGTTTAGAGAAAACAAAAGAAAGTTTTTTTTCCAAAATATCTAAGGTAATAGTTGGAAAATCAAAGGTAGATGAAGATGTTCTTGATAATCTTGAGCAGGTATTGATAGAATCTGATGTAGGAGTATCAACAACTCTAAAAATCATTGAAAGAATAGAAAAAAGAGTTGCAAAAGATAAGTATCTTGGTACTTCAGAGTTAAATAGCATATTAAAAGAAGAAATTGTTAGTTTGCTTCAAGAAAATGAGCTTGAAGAAAGGGATAGCTTTGCCTTTCCTAAGGGAGATGTGCCTTATGTAATAATGGTTGTTGGAGTTAATGGAGTTGGTAAGACTACAACAATAGGAAAGTTAGCATATCAATTTAAGAAAGCAGGTAAAAAAGTTATTCTTGGAGCAGGAGATACTTTTAGGGCAGCAGCTGTTGACCAATTAACAATATGGTCTCAAAGGGCAGAGGCAGATATGGTTTCTCAAGGGATGAATGCTGACCCTGCATCTGTAGCTTTTGATACTCTAAAATCTGCATTAGCCAAAAAAGCAGATGTTGTAATAATAGATACGGCAGGAAGATTGCATAACAAAAAGGCTTTAATGGATGAACTTTCAAAAATACATAAGGTAATGCAGAAAGTTATACCAGATGCACCTCATGAAGTACTATTGGTTTTAGATGCTTCAACAGGTCAAAATGCAGTTGAGCAAGCAAAACAATTTACCGCAGCAACACAGGTTAATTCCTTGGCTCTAACAAAACTTGACGGAACAGCAAAGGGAGGAGTTGTAATTGGAATATCCGACCAGTTCAAAGTTCCTGTTCGTTATATTGGAATAGGAGAGAAGATGGAAGATTTACAGCTTTTTAATCGTCAAGCTTTTGTGGATAGTTTATTTGAATAATTACATAAAAAATTAAAAGATATGAGACTAAAAAAATTAATATTAGGACTTTTGCTATTAAGCATTTCAACACTTAATGCTCAAGATAAAACATTGCCAGACTCTAAGATTAACTATCACGAATTTGAATTAAATATTGGTTATTCTTATCGTTTGTTTTCTGAGGTAAATGAATTATTTGTTAATCAAAATCAGTTTACTGACCATAATAATTCCCTTAAACATGGCTTACAAATAAGTTTTACCTATGATTATTTGATAAAACCATATTTGGGATTGGGCTTTAAGACTTCTGCATTCAATTCTGCTCAAACAACCTATTCTGCTAAAGATAGTATGGATATTAAAGATGATATTTATATGTTTTATGCAGGACCTTCAGTAAAATATATCTTTCCAACCTTCTCAAATAATTGGAGCATTAATATTAGAGCCACTGCAGGGTATCTTTCTTTTAGAAACTCATCTCAAATACCTGCACTTTCCCAGTCAGGAACAGTAGTGCCAGCAAGTTTAACTTATAAGGGAGCAACTATAGGATATGGCTTAGATTTAGGCTTGGATTATAAAATTAATAGCTTTACTTCTGTGGGTTGTAATGCAGGTTTCTTTGGAGGAAATCTTTCAAAACTTACTCTTGGAGAAGATAAAATTACCTTAAATAACAAGGAAAATCTTAATCGTTTGGATATTACAATTGGTGTAAGAATAAGACTGTAACTATGAGTTTAAATATTAGCATAATTACACTTGGCTGTTCTAAAAATACTGTTGATTCAGAGTTTTTAGCAGGACATCTAATCAATAAAGGTTACAATGTTAGCTACGGAGACTTAAAGAATAGAAAAGATGTAGTAATAATTAATACCTGTGGGTTTATTGGTGATGCAAAAGAAGAATCAATAAATACAATATTATATGTTTGTGCATTGAAAGAAACCCAAAAGGTAGATAAGGTAATAGTTTGTGGATGTCTTTCAGAGAGATATGCTGAGGAACTTAAAGAGGATATTCCATTGGTTGATGCTTTCTTCGGTACTTTTCAGTGGAAAGAACTGCTTGAATATTTGGAGATAAATATGAAAGGGGAGTTTAATCAATCACGACTACTGATGACTCCTAAACATTATGCTTATTTCAAAATATCTGAAGGTTGCGATAGTTTATGCTCCTATTGTGCAATACCTCTAATTAAGGGAAGACATATTTCGCGTCCTATGGAGGAGCTTATTCAAGAAGCAAAACAGCTTGCTGAAAATGGAGTTAAGGAGTTAATACTTGTTGCACAAAATACTACCTATTACGGTATTGACCTTTACAATGAAAGAAAGATAGTTCCCTTGCTTAAGGAATTAGTAAAGATAGAAGGTTTGGACTGGATAAGGATACAATATACATATCCAAACAATTTCCCAATGGAGTTAATTGATTTGATGAAGCAGGAAAAGAAGATATGCAACTATCTTGACCTTCCTTTGCAACATATCAATACATCAGTCCTTTCTTCAATGAATCGCAATACTGATTCTGAAGAAATAATGGCTCTTATTAGTGATATTAGAAACAAAATACCGGATATTGCACTAAGAACAACCCTGATTGTAGGCTATCCTAATGAAACAGAAGAAGCATTTGAAGAGCTTAAGAATTTTATTAGAAAAGTTCGTTTTGACAGGTTGGGATGCTTTATGTATTCTGCCGAAGAAGGTACTCCTGCCTATGAGTTGGAAGACACTATTTCAGAAGAGTTGAAGCAGGAGCGAATGGAGGAAATACTGGAAATTCAGCAAGAGATTTCACTGGAAAAGAATCAGGAAAAAGTGGGTAAGGAATATGATGTAATTATTGATAGAAGAGAGCAGGACTTTTGGATAGCAAGAACAGAGTACGACTCTCCAGATGTTGATAATGAAGTATTAATCCCCGACAAGTTTAAGGTAGAGCAAGGAGAATTTTATAGAGTAAGAATAGTTGAAGCCTTAGAATTTGACTTGATAGGGGAGGTTATATAAGACTGAAAATCTAAGTTTAATATTACAAAACTTAAATAATGAATATATAAAAGGTAGAATATAATTCTGCCTTTTCTTATATATGGTTATAGCCAACCTATAACTTAGCATATAGCTAACCTATAGTTTGGCTATATATGAAAATAAGTTTGTGTTATGTACAGGGAAATCTTTTTACTCCTTAATCCATACTGAGCGTGAGAATAAAGCAAAGAAAGAGTATATCTCCAATCTCCCTATTATCATTAGAATTATTAGTGTTATCTTGGAGCCAACGTTTAATGTTTCGTAGTTTGTTTCGGGTGAAAGGTAGCCAATAACTGGCCCTATATTACTGAGATTGGAGGCTGACAGGGCTATGGAAGGTAGAAATTCATTGTCAAAGAGAGAGAGAATAAATGCTCCAATAATAAATATTATAAGGTAAAGAAAGAAGAATCCAAATACGAGTTCTGTAGCTTCACTCACTAAAGCTACTTTGTTGTATCTAATTGGCAGTACTGCTCTTGGGTGAAATAATTGCCTGAAGGATTGTTTTAAGTATTTGTATAGTATGATTATTCTTACTATTTTTAATCCTGTACTTGAGGAGCTGCTTTGTCCTCCAATAAACATTAATGTCAATATAAATACTATAGAGAAGAGTCCAAAGTCTTGAGATTCTGGAAGGTAATAGCCTGTTGTTGATACTACGGATATTATATGAAAGAATGATGATTTTAGACTTGTGGCAAAGCTATGTTTGTGAAAGACAAATAGTGAAATAAAAAGAATAACTGCTCCAAAGAGTATTAGCATTATATAAACTCTGGTCTGTTCATCTTTGAAAAGCTTTTCTCCTTTTCCTTTAAATAGCCAGTAAATAAGTACGTAGCTAATGCCGGAGAGAAACATTAGTCCCATTATAACATATTGTGTGTAGAGAGAAAATTGTCCGATATTTCCATTTACTGTTGTGAAACCTCCTGTTGAGATGGTTGAAAGGCTATGACATATTGCTGTGAATATATCCATATCTCCAAAGTAAAGTAGTGTGAAGGCTAAGATAGTATATAGGGAATATATTATGAATATTCTTGTAACGGTTTGTTTTATGTATGGGTGTGTTTTCTCTTTATCTATGGAAGTAAATTCTGCATTAAACAGGTAGTTTGAGCCATTACGGAAGTTTTTCATAAAAAGAATAACAAATAATGTTATGCCAAGTCCTCCTATCCATTGTGTTAAAGCTCTCCATAGTAATATGCTTTTGGGTATGATTTCTAAGTTTGAGAGTATGGAAGAGCCTGTTGTTGTAAAGCCAGAAAAGCTTTCAAAAAGTGCATTTATTAGAGATGAAAAGTATTGAGGAAGTAATAGGAAAGGCAATCCTGCTATTATTGGAGATATACTCCAAATGACTCCGACCACAACTCTTCCTTCTTTCTTTGTTAGGCTTTGAGGGTAGTTTTTATTTACTTGCATTAGCAGTAATCCAATTGTTAATCCAAATAGGGAAGAAGCAGAGAAGGGGATTAAGGTTTGTTCTTGAAACAAATAAGCTACGATAATTGATGGTATAAAGCAAATGCTAATAAAGCTTAATGTTAAGCCTAAGATATAGAGAAGTATTTTATAGTTAAAGGTTTTAGTGCTTGTCATCTAACTAAACATTTTGATAAGCTTTTGTGCAGATTCAGGAATGGTGAAAGCAATAACATTGTCATTGGCCATTATTTGTGTATCTCCACTAGCTATTATTGCATGCCCTTCACGGATAATACCTCCAATATTTACTCCTGCAGGAAAACGAATATCTTTTAATTGTTTCTTAGTTATAGGAGAGTTGTTTTGAGCTACTATTTCAATTAAATCTGCATCTATTCCTGAAAGCCACTTGGAAGAAGTTATTTCTCCTCCTAAGGTAAAGCGAGTAATATAGCTTGCTGTAATAAGTTTCTTATTAATTATTGTGTCAATACCAATATCTTGTGAAACATCAATATAATTAACATTTTCAACCAAAGCAACTGTTTTCTTTACACCTTGACGATTGGCATATATGCAAGACATAATATTGGTTTCGGTAGAGCTTGTTAGAGATATAAAAGCGTCAGTTTCATTTATTCCTTCTTCTTGGAGCATATTTATATCGCTTCCATTACCATTTATTATCATTACATCGTCAAACTCATTTGCCAAACGATTGCAACGTTCAATGTCTTGGTCTATTATCTTTAGATTTATCTTATCGTGAAGATTTATTGCTGCTCTTCTTCCAATTCTGCCACCACCAACAATCATTGCATTTCTTATAACAAAATCTTTCTTTCCACTGATTTCTTTAATTTTTTCAACCTTATCTTTTGTTGCTATAAAATAAACCAAATCATTAATCAAGTATTTATCTTCTCCATTTGGAATAATAGTAGAGCCTCTACGAATTATACAAACAGTCCTAATTCCCAAATTGGGATATTCTTTTGCAACCTCAATAAGGGTTTTATTAATAAAGAGAGATTTATTATCCATCCTTATCATATAAATTCTTAGAAGTCCGTTTGCAAAATCAAATAGTTCTGTGGAGATATTTCTTGTTAGAAGGTTAGATATTTCTCTTGCGGCAATCTTTTCAGGACAAACGAGTTCATCAACCCCCATTCCCTTAAACATACCCTTATTAACATCATTCAAATATTCTTGAGTATTGACTCTTGCAATAGTTCTTTTAGCACCCAAACGCTTTCCTAACATACAGGTAATAATGTTAATACTTTCTTCGTGTAGAACAGCAATTAGCAAGTCTGCCTTATCAACTTCTGCTTGTTTGAGAGTGTCTAAAGAGGTGGAATTTCCTGCAATAGTTAAAAGGTCAGATTCTGCTTCCAGCATTTTCAATAGTTCAGAATTAGGGTCAACAACAGTAATATTATGCTTCCCTTTTGAAAGAGAACGGGCTAAATGAAAGCCAACTTCACCATCACCTGCAATAACAATATTCATAAATAAATTCAACTTAATGATATAAAATACCTGATTTTTCACGGCAAAGTTAATATTTTTTTCTAAATTTGCAGATTGTTTCAAAACAATGATAAATTATTATTGTAATTATAGAGAAAAAGAGTAATAACAATTAAAAATATAGACTTATGTACGAAAAATTTCAAAGTTTCCTTCAAACAGAAATATCTGCTATTAAAGAGGCAGGATTATACAAACAAGAAAGAATAATAATCACTCCTCAGTCAGCAAGAATTAAGACTGATAATGGAAAAGAAGTGTTGAACTTCTGTGCAAACAACTATCTCGGTCTTTCAGATAACCAAAAACTTATTGACGCAGCAAAGAAAGCAATGGACGAAAGAGGATTTGGTATGAGCTCTGTTCGTTTTATTTGTGGTACTCAAGATTTGCATAAAGCTTTGGAAAAGAAGATTGCTGACTTCTTCGGAACTGAAGATACAATCCTTTATGCAGCTTGTTTTGATGCTAATGGCGGCGTTTTTGAACCTTTATTAAACGAACAAGATGCAATCATTTCTGACTCTCTTAACCATGCTTCAATTATTGATGGTGTTCGTCTTTGTAAGGCTCAACGTTTCCGTTATGCAAATGCTGATATGGAAGATTTGGAAAAACAACTTATTGATGCTAAGAATTGCCGCTTCCGTTTGATTGTTACTGATGGTGTGTTCTCAATGGACGGCAACGTAGCTCCTTTGGATAAGATTTATGCTCTTGCTCAAAAATATGATGCTATGGTTATGGTTGATGAATCTCATTCTGCTGGTGTGTGTGGTAGAACAGGAAGAGGTACAACCGAAGAATTTAATCTTAGAGGTAAGATAGAAATACTTACTGGAACATTAGGAAAAGCATTCGGTGGTGCAATAGGAGGCTTTACAACCGGTAAAAAAGAAATTATTGAAATGCTACGTCAACGTTCTCGTCCTTATCTTTTCTCCAATTCTATTCCTCCAATGATTGCTGCTTCAGGTATAGCAACATTTGATTTGATAGAAAAAGATAATACTCTTCAAGATAAACTACACGCCAATACTGCATACTTTGTTCAAAAGATGAAAGATGCTGGTTTTGATATTAAACCTACTCAATCTGCTATTTGTGCTGTTATGCTTTACGATGCTAAACTCTCTCAAGATATGGCAGCACGCCTGCAAGAAGAAGGAATCTACGTTACAGGTTTCTATTATCCTGTTGTTCCAAAAGGTCAGGCAAGAATTAGAGTACAGCTTTCTGCAGCTCACCAAACAGAACATTTGGATAAATGTATAGCTGCTTTTGTGAAAGTAGGAAAAGAATTAGGAGTGTTGAAATAGAAATTTTAGTATAAATATAATATGAATAAAATATTAGTATTAGGCTCTGGTGGACAGATAGGTTCAGAGCTTACGATACGTCTAAGAGAAGTTTATGGAGGAGCAAATGTTGTTGCTACAGACATAAAACTCCCTCTTACAGACGATATAATGCAAAGTGGTCCAGTAGAAAAATGCGATGCAACAAAGGCTGAAGAAATTGATGCAATAGTTAAGAAATATAAGATTGACGCTATCTATAACCTTGTTGCAATACTCTCAGCTACTGCTGAAAAGAACCCTATGTTGGGCTGGAATATAGGTATGGGTGCTTTGTTGAACTGCCTTGAAGTCTCAAGAGAAAACCACTGTGCTATATTTACACCAAGCTCAATTGGAGCATTTGGAGCCTCTACCCCTTTGAATGGAACACCTCAAGACACTATCCAAAGACCCAACACTATTTATGGAATAACCAAGGTAGCAGGAGAATTGTTGGGGGATTATTACTTTACTCGTTATGGTGTTGATGCTCGTTCGGTACGTTTTCCAGGCTTGATTTCAAACGTTACTCTCCCTGGTGGAGGCACAACAGATTACGCTGTTGAGATATACTATGCGGCTGTTAAGGGCGAAACATTCTATTGTCCATTAAAGGAAAATACTCTTTTGGATATGATGTATATGCCTGATGCTTTGGACGCAGCAATAAATATTATGGAGGCAGACCCAACAAAACTAATCCACAGAAACTCCTTCAACGTTACTGCAATGCACTTTAATCCAGAGGATATATATAAGGAAATCAAAAAACATATCCCTGATTTTAAGATGGAATACCGACTTGATGAGGTTCGTCAAAAGATAGCGAACTCATGGCCAAACTGGATGGACGATAGCTGTGCAAGAAAAGAATGGGGCTTCAATCCTAAGTTTAATCTTGAGTCAATGACCATTGATATGATTGATAAACTAAGAAAGAAATTACTTTAATCTTATATGTTAAAATGCTAAAATAGAGAAAGATATAATGTCTTTCTCTATTTTTTTTGTTCTCAAATCCCTAATATGCTATAAACATGTCTTTAATTCTCATCCTGCGAATCTATAGAAACGCACCCCACGAATCTATAGAAACGCACCC
>CAYFWD010000007.1:0-45348 GCA_964346795.1 uncultured Bacteroidaceae bacterium | reverse complement strand
TTCTATATATGACAGGTCTGTTAAGATATGAAGGCTTATTTTTCTCTAAAACAAATTTTTTCTTTTCAATTTTTCTAAAATGTATTATCTTTGCAGATTATATTTATTATAAAGTTATGTTTTCAAATTCAGAAAAATTCGTTGGTGAAGGATTGACTTATGACGATGTCCTTTTAGTACCTGCTTATTCGGAAATAATACCTAGGGAGGTAAGAGTAAATTCTTTATTTTCAAGAAATATTCCAATCAACATTCCAATAGTTTCGGCGGCAATGGATACAGTTACAGAAGCTAAGATGGCTATTGCTATGGCTCAAGAGGGAGGTATTGGAGTTTTGCATAAGAATATGTCAATAGAGAAACAAGCCTCAGAGGTTATAAAGGTAAAAAGGGCTGAGAATGGAATGATTATCAACCCTATTACAATCAACAGTAGTGCAATAGTCAAAGATGTTTTGGCTCTAATGAAGGATAACGGCATTGGAGGAATTCCTGTTGTGGACAAACAAAACAAGTTAATAGGTATAGTTACCAATAGAGACCTAAGGTTTGAAAGGAATTTGTCTCGTCCTATTGTTGAGGTTATGACAAAAGAAGTTATCACAGCTCCTGAAAATACAAATTTTGACCAAGCTGCTGATATATTGCAACAACATCGCATAGAGAAACTACCTGTTGTTAATTCCAAGGGAGTATTGGTAGGACTTATAACATATAGAGACATTATAAAACTTAAGGAGCGTCCTAATGCTTGTAAGGATAAGATGGGACGATTGAGAGTAGCTGCTGGTATTGGAATAACAGGCAATATGTATGATAGGATTGATGCAGTTATAGGAGCAGGAGTTGATGCAATAGTTATTGACACAGCCCACGGACATAGTAAGAACGTTATTGATGTTGTTAAGCAGGTTAGAAAAAAATACAAGGGAGTGGATATTGTTGTTGGAAACATAGCAACGGCAGAGGCAGCTCTTGAACTTGCTAAGGCAGGAGCAGATGCCGTTAAGGTTGGTATAGGACCAGGAAGTATTTGTACAACACGTATTATTGCAGGAATAGGTGTTCCTCAGCTTAGTGCTATCTATGATGTAGCAAAAGCTTTGGAAGGAAAGAATATCCCTATTATTGCTGATGGAGGAATACGCTATTCGGGAGATATTGTTAAGGCTTTAGCAGCTGGTGCAAGCTCCATTATGGCAGGCTCATTGTTGGCAGGAGTAGAAGAATCACCAGGAGAAACCATAATCTTTGAAGGAAGAAAATACAAATCATATAGGGGAATGGGTTCTTTGGAAGCAATGCAACAAGGCTCAAAAGACCGCTATTTCCAAGATATGGAAGACGATATTAGCAAATTAGTTCCAGAAGGAATTGTTGGTAGAGTGCCTTACAAGGGAACAGTTTCGGAAGTTATACACCAACTCACAGGAGGGCTAAAAGCAGGAATGGGCTATACAGGCTCAAAAGACATTGACGCACTTCAAAAGGCTAAATTTATCAAAATCACTGCAGCAGGATATGCCGAAAGTCATCCACACGACATAACAATAACAAGAGAAGCACCAAATTATTCAAGATAAAAAACACATAAACTCCTATGAAAAAAATATTTAGCTTATTATTATTCAGTTTTATTCTTTCAAAAACCTTTGCACAAAAGGATACAGATATACTTCTTGAGGTTGACAATGAAAAGATAACAAAGAAAGAGTTTGTTGATATGTTCCAAAGGAATAATCCAAACCCAGAGAAGAAAATCATCCAGAAAGACCTTAACGAATATCTTGAACTCTATATCAACTTCAAACTCAAACTTGCAGAGGCAAGGAAATTAGGCTTGGACACTATGCCAGAGTATAAGGCAGAGGTAAACTCCTACAGACAACAATTAGTAGAGCCATACCTCAACGACAAAACCGTAACCGAAGCTTTAGTTCAAGAGGCTTATGAGAGAACAAAGGAAATAGTAAGAGCATCTCATATCCTACTCCTTATCCCAGCCAATGCAACACCAAAAGACACTTTGGAGGCATACAATAAAGCTTTAAGCCTAAGAGAAAGAATACTCAAGGGAGAAGACTTTGGAAAATTGGCAGAAGAATACTCCGATGACCCTTCTGCAAAAGATCAGACAAGACCAGAAACCAATAGAGTAATCAGAGGAAACAAGGGAGACTTGGGATACTTTACAGCCTTTAATATGATTTATCCTTTTGAGTCAGCATGTTATAGCCTTAAAGCAGGAGAGGTTTCAATGCCTATACGTTCTCAAAGAGGATACCATATAATTAAGCTAATGGATAGAAGACCAGCACCTTTCTCAAGTGTTAACTTAGCTCATATATGGATAAATTTTGATAATCACCCAAGCAAGGAAGAGGCAAAGAGACTAATTGATGAAGCATATTCAGAACTTGAAAACAAGGTTTCTTTTGATTCCGTTGCTATGAAATATTCCGATGACAAGTATTCTCTACAAAGAAATGGAGTATTGGTATCACAAAAGACAATCAATATGCCAGTAGAATACACAGAAATGATTATGCAAACTCCAACCAACACCTACACCAAACCTTTTGAAACACGCTATGGTTGGCATATAATCAAACCCCTACTTTTAATCCCTCTTGAAAGCTTAGAAATTCAACGACCTGTTATAGAGCAAAGGATTTCAAGAGACGTAAGAAGCTATAGGACAATAGAAGAGTTTGTGAAGAAAAGCAAGGTGGAATATAATTTTAAGGAAGACCTTACAAAATTAGATGCAGTAGCAAAAATCATTACCGACTCAGTCTTCTCAAAATCATGGGAAATGCCACAAAGCTTTGAAGGCAAGGAAGTAATATTCACAGTAGGCAATATTAGCTTCACACAAAAAGACCTTGCAGAAGAGATAGAAAAACTACAACAAGACCAAACTCCAGAATATATTCCAACCTATGTAAATAATATGTATAGAAAGATTTCTGACAAGAAAGTCCTTGACTATGCAGACCAGATGTTAGAAACAAAATACCCAGACCTAAAAGTTACCGTTGATGAGTTTAGAGATGGTATATTGATTTTCAGCATAACAGACAAGTTAGTATGGAATAAGTCCTTGATAGATAGCGTTGGGCTTAACGAATACTTTGAAAAGAACATAAACAAATATCAATGGAGAGACAGGGTAGATGCAACAGTATTTAACTTCCACAAACCAATAGACATAAAGGCAGCAAGAAAGGTAATCCAAAAGGGAGTTAAGAAAAAGAAAACCAACGACGAGATAATAGAGATGCTTGCCAAGAAATTTAAGGTTAAGGAAAACATAATAGAATATTTTGACTATAAGTGGGGCAAGTACGAAAAGGGAGAAAACGCTATTGTTGATAAGAGCAATTGGAAACTGGGCATAAGCGAGCCTATACAAATGGATAGAAGACAACATATCGTCATAGTACATCAGCTTTTAGCACCAACCAGCAAGACCCTGACAGAAGCAAAAGGCATAGCAACTTCCGACTATCAAGAGTATTTGGAGAAGGAGTGGATAAAATATTTAAGAACAAATTATACCTATAAGGTTAATAAGGACGTTCTTAATTCCATAACCCAATAAAAAAATAAATTAATGAAAAAAATCATCTCAATAAGCCTAATTTGTTTATTTGGCTCAGGACTATTTGCACAAACCAACGTACTTGATAAGGTAATAGCCGTTGTGGGTAAGAATATGATTAAGCTCTCCGACTTAGAGACCACCTACCTACAACAAAAGCAACGTTTTGGCATTGTGGAAAACGAGTATGAGGAGAAATGCGATATCTTTGAAGGACTCCTAATTAACAAGCTTATGCTACACCAAGCCCAGATAGACTCCGTTGTAGTAACCCAAGACAGAGTAGACAGGGAGATGGACAACAGAGTAAACTATATGATACGTCAGGCAGGCTCCAGAGAGATATTGGAGAAGCAGATGCGTAAAACAGTCCCAGAGATAAAAGAATACTACAAAGACCTTATAAAGGAAAATATCCTAATCAATGAAATCAGCGATAAGCTAACCCGTGAGATAAAAGTAACGCCAAAAGAAGTAGAAGACTACTACAACAGCATACCGGCAGACAGCATACCAACGATAGACGATGAGTATGAGTTCTCTCAAATAGTAATCCTGCCAAAGATAACCAAGGAAGAGAAAGAAGCAGTTAAGCAAAGATTGGAAGGCTATAGAGAAAGAGTATTGCAAGGCGACAGATTCACAACCTTAGCCACACTCTATTCCGAAGACCCAGCCTCAGCCAAAAAAGGAGGAGAGTTAGGCTTTTTTCCAAGAGGCTTTATGGTAGCAGAGTTTGAGCAGGTAGCATTCTCACTTCGTGAAGGAGAAGTTTCACCAGTCTTTGAGACAAAATATGGCTTCCACATAATACAGCTTATAGAAAGAAGAGGCGACCAAGTAAACTGCCGCCACATACTCCTGCAACCAAAGGTATCGGATATGGAGCTATTCAGGACAAAACAAACCTTAGACAGCATACACAACTTAATAAAAGAAAACAAGATAACCTTTGAAGAGGCAATAAAACAATTCTCCGACCACCCAACCAAGCTAACAGGAGGAGCAATAATAAACCCTTACACAGCAAGTGCACGTTTTCCAAAAGAAAACATCAATGAGATGATGGAGAACCTTGACAAGATAGACTTTTCCAACTACAACCAAGGCGACATCATATCCCCAACCCTATTCAAGACAGAGTTAGGCTCAGCATACAGACTTATAAAGATAACAACCAAGATACCTAAGCATAAGATTAACCTAAGAGAAGACTACGATAAGATTTACAACTCAGCCTTAGAGTCAGCCAAAACAAAAGCCATTATGGAATGGGCAAACAGAAGGATACCAAAAACCTACATAAGACTTGACAAAGACTATACAGACTGCGATTTTAATATGAATTGGAACAAGAAATAACAAAAAAACAAAAAGAGCTAAATGGAAGAACTATCAGACGTAAAACAATTGGACTTATTAACTCAAAAAACCCAACTCCTAAAACAAGAGATAGGCAAGGTAATAATTGGTCAGGAAGACATAATCAACCAAGTCTTAATATCAATTTTTTCCAAAGGACATTGCCTCCTTGTGGGAGTGCCAGGCTTAGCCAAGACCCTATTAGTAAACACCATAGCTCAAGCCTTAGGACTAACCTACAACCGCATACAGTTCACACCCGACCTTATGCCTTCCGACATAACAGGAAGTGAAGTATTGGACGAGAACAGAAAATTCAAATTCATAAAGGGACCAATCTTTGCCAACATTATCCTAGCCGACGAGATAAACCGAACACCACCCAAGACACAGGCAGCACTCTTGGAAGCCATGCAGGAGAAGAGCGTAACAATATCAGGCACTACCAACAAATTAGAAGAGCCATTCTTCGTCCTTGCCACCCAAAACCCAATAGAGCAGGAAGGCACCTACCCATTACCAGAAGCACAGCTTGACAGATTTATGTTTATGCTATGGCTCAACTACCCAAGCTTTGAAGAAGAAGTGAACATACTCAAAGCCACCACAACAGGCAAGAGTCCAAAGGTAGAGACCATATTCTCCAAAGAAGAGATACTAACCATGCAGGACATAATCCGCAGGATACCAGTGGCAGACAATGTATATGAATATGCCGTTAGCTTAGTGGAGAAAACACGTATATCCACCCCAAAGGCACACCCATTAGCAGAGAAATACCTCTCATGGGGAGCAGGACCGAGAGCCTCACAAAACCTTATAGTAGGAGGAAAATGCTTGGCAGCCCTCAAAGGCAAATACTCACCCGACATAGAAGACATAAAGGCAGTAGCCGTTGCAGTATTACGTCATAGAATAGTTCTTAACTACTCAGCCTTAGCCGAAGGATACACCACAGAGAAAATAATTATAGAACTTCTAAACACATAGAGCCATGAAAAAATTAACCTTGTTATTAACCATAGTGATTTTTGGCGTAAGCCTAATGGCACAGCCCAAACCCACCACACCCCACCCCAAAGGCACACCCAACCTACAATGCTCCCAGATAATACTACCACAGATGCCACGCCAAAGAACACAAAGAGGAGTAGCACCACAAAAGCAATACCCAGAAAAATTTGAAGCCTTTATATGCTTTGAGAACGGTCAGCACACCTACACCAAAGACGGATTAGACATCTTAGACTCAGTATATAAGATAGCCTTTGACCAAGACAATAACAAATTCTACAAGATAACCATAACAGGCTACGACGACAACCAAACCCTCACAGAACAAAGCACCACACTATCACGAGAAAGAGCCATAAGAATATTTGACTACTTCTCCCAAAGAGAAGGCACAGAATACATAATACGCCGTACACCAACCAAATACTACCACTCTTGCGAAGGAGAAGTGGAATGCGTAATAAAATACAAGATGCCATTTGACTTCAAGTGGATAAACCTTAGTGGCAAACCAAAATCCGAAACAACCCTCAACGGAATAGACCTTACCAGCAAAGTACACATACTCGTAGAGAACAACCCAGAAGAAGCCTTAGGTAAGTTCTACGACTACCATTTCCCAGCAGTAGACACCACCCTAACCACCAAGACAATGTCAATGCTTAAGATGCCAAAAGGAGCCTTAGAAAGCCTGACCCACACCAAAGACACCATAGACACAGATATGACCCTTAGCTTTGAAGAATGCCTTAGCTTTGAAGAAGTAACCAGCAACTACTCCTTAGTGCCACACAGACGACAATACATAATAAAATCAGGCTACTTTGTAGTAAAATCCAATAAAGAACCATCTTATGACAACTGCAAACAAAGAGACAACTACAAACCCGAAATAACCATACGACTACCCTTAGAACTACAACAAAACACCGCAAGGCTACGCTTCTTTGCCAAGACCTACAACCCCAATGGCTCATGGGAATACAAAGCAGTTCCAACTGCCAAAGAAAAAGACAGAGAAACCAAGTTAGAAGCCATCATAGGCTCATTCACAGCCTTCCAGCTTGACACCATATACGTAGGCAAGAAAGTAACCGAAAAAGAGATGAGCGACTATTTCTATCCAGCCAAAGAAGGAGAGCCAGGAGCTTTTAGAGCAATGGGAGGATGGCTTAAGCCTTACAAATTAGATAAGAGAGGTACCATAATCATGAAGAAAGATATGGAAATGATACTTCGCAGACCTAAAGAATAGTTTTTTATTTGATTTTTCTGAAATTAAATAATTACTTTACTTACATATTCTTTGAACTTATCCACAGAAAGCAGTTTGCTATTATTATTCCTGACTTGATTAATAAAATCATAAGCCTCTTCGTTTGTAATTATTTTGTTTTTTACTCCGTAGTAAAGAAAATCAAAAGTTGTGAGATAAGTTATTTGATGTTCACGACAAAATTCTTCAATATCTCTCAAATTACTACTTGCCAACACATCATGATTCCATTTGCAAAATATCATTGAAGCAGATTCTCCCTTTCCAAATTTTTTAGAAATCAAATACGCATATTCTTTCATTTGTAATCCTGAAGGATTAAACTCTATATGAGTTATATTGTTGAAAAACTGTATCTGATTGTCTAAATGAAACTTAACTTCTCCCTTTAGTTCTTCATAAACCTTGTCAAGAATAATATATTTATAGAGGGGGAAAATTTTTGGCAAAACACTAAGCATTTTAGCCTTAGAAAAATGAATAATAACATCAGCATCAAGAACAATTTTCGTCTTATTCATTATTAATTTGATTAATTAATTCAAAATAATGTCCTTCAGAGATTTTACCATCCTCAAAAAGTCTCATAGCCTTCTCCCCATAGTCTCCAATAATCAAGTTTTCTCTTCCACTTTCGTATAATGAAGTGTTATAACCATACATTTTGGCACTAGGTTTTACTTGCAAACAAGAATATTCTTCAAACAATTTTGGACTAAGTAAATTAAGCTGTTTTAATCTAATAAGAATAGATTGTCTTGAAACAGAATAGTATTGTTCAAGATAAATAATCTTTGGTAAAGCTATATCTTTTGTTTGAATCTCTTGAGCTGTCAATTCCTTATATAAACCCTTCTTAGGCATTAGTAGTGCAGCAGCAAAATAGTTTGCATTAATCTCAGAAGGCTCTTTTTCTGTATTCTTGGAGCAAATATTTGGTTTAGGGTTATCATCATAAAACAAATGATAAAACTCATGAGCAATAGTAAAGTTTTGTCTGCCAATAGTTCTGTTATGATTAATTAGCATAAAACGCAAATCATCCTTAGAACGAATGGATAGCCCATAGAAACTATCTGAAAGAGGACGAAACAAAGTTAGAATATTAAGTTTTTGTATCAAACTCAAAAGAGCAATAGGTTGAGTTAGACTTAAATCATTATCTGAGCGAAACTTTATGGATAATTCTTCTAAAATATCGGGATTAAGCTTTTTCATTCTTCTATTTTAGCAATTGAGTTATCTTAATATAGCTTTTCACAACCCCCTTAAAATAAGCTATCTCTTTCATATCAACCTCAGAGACATCCTCTACCCTAAAGGTAGAAATCAGCATATTATCAAAAGCCATTTGGTCTGTTTCAAAGAACATATAAGTATCACAGCCAAATAAATCAGATAATTTTTCTAAAATCCAAAGAGGAGTTTCTCTAAGCCCCAATTCATAATTAGAATAGGTAGAACGATTAATGCCAAGAAATTTTACAATATCATCTTGAGTAAAATTATTTTTTTGGCGTAAAGTTTTGATATTATTACCTATTATTTTATTCATTTTGAAACGATGATTTAATTATTAAATCTGTGGCAAAAATACAATAATTTTTTCAATATTGCAAATATGACACAGCAAAATAAATATATTCATAAATTTTATAATTTATAGATGATTAAATATCAGTAAGATATTGGGCTTTGTTAGTAATCTTTTTTCGTTTTGTAATCATTCTATATTTTTTCTTTGTAATTTAGCACTCAAAATTAATAATAAAATTATAAAAATATGAAAGTACTTAATGTTGATGATGTATCTTACATAAACGCAGTCCGTTCTAATAACTTGGATATAGTTCATAAACAAAACTATAATAGAATGCCTGAATTTCTTATTAAATATTTTTATAACGATGCTTGTCCTAATAATTCTAATATTATTGAGCATATTAATTATCTTATAAAAGATAGATTATTCGACACAGAAGGTTTTTATAAAGACACAGAAAATAATAGAATTTATTTTCAATTTTACTATAATCTATTATCATATATATTAAAAACAGATGTTAAGTTTGATATAGAATATTATAAAAAGCATTATTTCTTTATAGATATTATTTTACATAAATATCTTGATTATTTTGAGGGCTGGCACTATGATAATTTAAAAACAAAGGACTATACAAAAGATTATATTCAAATATTAAAAGAAGGTCTCTTATCCTTTACTTATGATTTATTAGATGATATAATATCAATTCTTAACCTTTATTACCTTCAAGAAACAGCATTTTTTAATCTAAAATTATTAAATGATTTTTTTGGTGGAGAATTAAATAAACATTATATTGATACCTCTGAGAATGAAATCTTAATGGACACTATAAAGAATGAATCTTTATTAAAGTACAATGATAAAGAATATGAGAAAACACTACTATCAAAGAAAGAAGAAGAAGAATCATTAAAAACAACTCCAAAACCAATAGAAGCAACTACAATAGCACCAATTGATAATAATTCTACAATTTACAAGGCTATACATAAGGATTTAAGTGATTATATAACCTATGCAAGTCCAGAAAAGTATAAGGATATTATTGAAAATAATAATTTTGGGACTCAAACAAAAAAATATATTAAACTACAAAAAGAGTACGATTCACATGTTAATCTAAAAAGATTTGCATTTATATTTGAATTAGAACTATCGGATATTAAAAATATATTTAAAGGAAAGGATGTAAACAAACTTAAATCTGTATCATTAAAAGAAAATGAGAAAAAAACTGATTTTTACGATGCATTAATATCTGTTAGAAACTCACATCTTAATAAGATAAATCCACAAAAATACCCCAAAATAGAATAGCTTTTTTTGTTATTACTTTCTCAATTACTTTTATTATTACTAATACAAAATAAACGGTGTACCAATCACCTAAAAAACCCTTGCTAATAAACTGAATTAGTGAGGGTTTTCTTATTTTTTATTTGGTTGCTTAATTAGGTTTTATGCCTATAAAAACCCTCACAAAAAACCCTAATTTTCAAACCTTATTACTTCCTCAATTACTTATCTTAACTCATTGTTACTATTATGCTTAGCTATTGTGTTTGACTTAATTTTGCACCGAAATCAATTTGAAGTATGTTCTTCATTTTATGATTTTGCTCTTTGAGACGGAAAGGGAATAGGAACTTGCAAGTCTTATTCAATTAATAGGCAAGATGCAGCATAGCTTATTAAATGGGTAAAATTCCCTTTCTTGATTGAAGAGGTTATTTATTAACAAATTAATATAATAATATGAAAAAAAATAATTATTTCTTAAAAGAAACACCAAAACACGCTAATCCACAATTAGCAAATGAAAATACAAAAAATAATATGAAAACAAATAAGAGGGATGCTGACCCTACAACAGCACAAGAGCATGAAGAAAGAAGTATTGCTCTTAAAAAGAAAGTAAACGCTTTATATCCTACAATGGAAAAAGCTTTTGAGAACATACAAAAAGAGATAAATAATCCCCCTGCTCCTTATGATGAGTTTAGTAATGTCAGTGGTATGCAACTATTAACAGATGATATAGTTGATATACCCAAATTGGTTGACCCAATATTGCATAGGGTAGGGATTGCTGCTTTTGTTGGCTCGTCAGACGTCGGTAAGAGTGCTCTTTTGCGACATTTATGTGTTTCAGTAATTAAAGGTAATAAGTTTTTGGATTGGGAAACCAAGCCTATTCATAAACGAGCAATCTATGTATCTACTGAAGACGACCAAATGTCCATCTCTTCCTTGTTGAAAAAGCAAAACCTTGACTATAAATTAGAGCCTGAAGAGTTAAAGGACTTGGTTTTTATCTTTGAGACCGATAACTTACTTCTTCGCTTGGAACATGAATTAAGCCAAAAGCCTGCGGATTTGATTATAATAGATACCTTTTCTGACCTATACACAGCAGAGCTATACAAGACTAATGAGGTAAGAGGTTTCTTAAATCAATATAGTCAATTGGCACAAAAGTATAAATGCTTAATAGTATTCTTACACCACACACGCAAGTCAAGTGAGGAATTACAACCTTCTAAAAATAACTCCTTAGGCTCACAAGGTTTTGAAGCTAAGATGAGGTTTTTGGTAGAGGTTCGTTCCAATAACACTTATCCTAACAAGAAACATTTTTGCATTGTAAAAAGTAATTATTTACCTCACGACTTTAAGAATAGGAGTTTTGATATTGAGTTTACCGAAAACCTAACTTTTAAGAGTTTGGAAACACGTACGCCTTTTGACAGACTTAATAAAGTTGAGGAAAGTTACGAAAGCTTAGAGGCAGAATATAACAATATTATTTCAATGCGAGATAATGGCTTAACTCTAAGAGATATTGCTTTGAAGTTAAATATGTCTCATGTTACGGTTTCTAATAGAATTAAAAGATTTGAGAAGCTAAAAAGTTTACAGAATGTCAAAGATTAACCCTTGTTAATTTGTTAAATATATGGGTATTTTTAACAGCTTAACAGATTAATAAATCAGTTATTGAAATACAGAAATTATGATTTAATAGATAAGTTATTGAGGTAACCCCCTCCAATAATTCCAATTGGAGGGTTACCCATTAACTATTAACTCTTGTTAACTTGTTAAATATATAGGTGTTTTTAACAGCTTAACAGCTTAACGAAACAAAATAAATTATAATTAAATAATTGAATAATATGGAGTTATATAATACAACAGATAAAAAGAAATATGAGGTAAATATTCCCTTTGGTAGAGGAGAATATTACTTAACCTGCCCAGCTTGTTCGCATAATAGAAAGCCCATAAACCAAAGAAAGAAATGTCTGTCCTTCAACCGCTCATCAAATATAGGACATTGCCACCATTGTGGAGCTAATTATAAAGGTTTAAGGTTTAATGAGGAAGGTTTAAACTCTTCAACCCTTCAACCTTCAACATTGCGAAGCAATCCTCAACCACTAACCACTAATTACTTACCACTGACCATTATAAAGCGGTCTTGGGGCTTAGAGTCTAATTTTGGTTATTTCCTGAAATCTATTTTTGATACAGAGACAATAGCCGAGATTATGGAAAACTATTTCTTGGGAATGACTAAGGACAGGAGTGTGATTTATTGGTATATAGATAAGAATTACAGGCTACGCAGTGGTAAGATTATGCAATATGATGCGACCACAGGCAAGAGAGTGCAGAGTGAGAAAATAAACTGGGTACACTCTATATTGAAACAGCAAGGAAAGTTAGATAAAGACTGGACGTTTCAACGCTCCTTATTTGGAGAACACCTATTGACAAAATATCCTCAAAAGGACGTTTTGCTCTTTGAGGGGGAAAAGACTGCTGTTATATGTTCTGCTTTCTTTCCTGATAATATCTGTTTAGCCACAGGAGGCTCTGAAATGCTTTCTAAGAGCGTTTGCGAGGCTTTGAGAGGGAGGAAGGTTTTGGCTATTGCTGACAGCGACAAAGAGCTTGATTGGGCGGAAAAGATAAAGGAAATCAATAGAGAAATGAATCTTAACCTGAAACCCTATTCCAAACTGAATAATCTTCTAACGCAGGAGCAAAGGGAGATGAAATGGGATTTGGCTGACTACCTAATTTCAATAGTAAAGACACCGTAAGAATAAAATTATCTAGGGCAAAAATAAAATTATACGGCGGATAAAATATTTTATACAGGAGATTTTTTTGTGAAATATATTAGCTTATTTAAATAAAAAAAATTATAAAAAACACTTGCGTATATCAAAAAGTATTTGTATCTTTGCAGTATAATATTAATCCACAATTATGTTAAACAAAAAACCTCACGATGATAAAGGGTTAATCGTCCACAATTTATGTTAAATTATACAAAAGTAGAAAGAAAAATCTCTGTGGGGTCAAACCCAGGAATGAAGCATTTGGCGGTAATATCACGAAATGGTATTATGACCCAAGAGCAATTGATTGAACGTATTGCAGGGGCTTCGGCTTTGGCTGAAAATGATGTGTTATCGGCTTTAAGAGCCTTACAGGTTGTTATCACAGATGCCACTATGAATGGCATTACTGTTCAGCTTGACCAGCTTGGAACGTTTACTCCATATCTTAGTGCTATGGCTAAGGAGACAGCCGAAGAGGTTGATGCTTCAACAATTAGAAGGCTTGTTGTTAGGTTTAATCCTAATGTACGTTTCAAAAACAAGCTTAAAACAGCCTATTACGAGTACAGAAATCCTGCACCTAAAGGCTTGGTAACAAACGAAAGTTCTTCTCAACCAGTGCAACCGTAATTATTAATGGTTAGTTGTTAATGATTAATGGTTAATTAGTTATGCGGGATACTTGTCCCGCATTTCTTTTTTTTATTTTAAAATTATTATTAACAAACAGGGCAAACACAAGTTCCACTCCAACGCTATTAATTACTAATCATTAATCATTCACCACTAATTTAATTTTTTTCTATTCTAAACGATAAAATCATTGTATCTTTGCAAGATTATAAATTTCAAAATAGTGTTTTTTTATGAAAAGATATTTCTCTTATTTGTTTTTTGCTGTATTGGTTTCTGTGGCTTTGGGGGTTAAGGGTCAGGTGATTGTGGGTAGTGCTTCGGAGAGGAATAACCCTTTATTGCTTAAGGAGACTATGGAGGACTTGTCTTTCTCTGCTGAGTTTTCTTTCCTTGAGCTTAGGAGTGTTAATACTGATGATGGTATTTATTTCCAAATGTTTATGGGTGAGGACTTCTCTAAGAGCCAAAAGATTGGTATGCCCGAACTGCCTGTATATAACCAGCTTATAGATGTTCCTTATGGTGCTGAGGTCAGGGTTGAGGTTAGTAATGTGGTGGTGGAGAGGTATTCGTTGGACAGGTATGGCAATTATAAGTTAATCCCTGCTCAGCCTTCGCTTTCCAAGAGCAAGACTCACGAGCCTTTTGTTATTGATGCTAAGGCTTATGCTAAGAATGAGTTTTTGGGTGGTGAGATTGTGAGTGTGGAGAATTTGGGCTTTATGTCTTCTGTGCGTTTGGCTCGTTTGTGTATTTCTCCTCTTAGGTATAATCCTCAAGCTAACTCCATTGAGTTTGTGAGGAGTTTTGATGCTAAGGTTAGGTTTGTGGGTGCTGACTATGAGGCTACTCAAAGGGCTAAGAGGGTTTATGGCGAGCCTGTCAATCGTCCTTTGAAGATGATAATTCTTTCTGATGCAATGTTTCAAGAGGTGCTTCAGCCTTTTATCAGGTGGAAGAGGGAGAAGGGTTTTGAGATTGTTGAGGTTTATAAGGGTAGTGATGGTGTTGGGACTACTAAGGAGTCTATGAAGGCTTATCTTAAGGGTTTATGGGATAATGCTACTGAGGAGTCTGTAGGTGCCGACTATTTACTTATTTGTGGTGATGTTGCACAAATTCCTGCTTTCAGCACTGTCAATCGTCCTCAAGAGCCTGCTCCTACTGACCTTTACTATGCTGAATACACTGGGGATTTTCTTCCAGAGCTTTTCTATGGCAGGTTTTCGGCTCAAAATGTTTCTCAGATGCAGGCTATAATTAATAAGGTTATGGCTTATGAGAGGTATGAGTTTAATGATACTAATTATTTGAGGAAAACTCTTTTGGTGGCTGGTAAGGAGACCAATCCTCCTGCTCCTACTGTTGGGAATGGACAGGTTAATTATGCTAAGAAATACCTTATAAATAATCCTGATACTGACACTTTAGTATATTATAACCCAAGTTCTTCCAACTATGCAACACAGATTAGGGATTCTGTTTCAAAGAATGGCTACTCCTATATCAACTACACTGCACATTGTGATGAGGATGGTTGGTCAAATCCTTCTTTTAGTGTGTTTAATATTAATAACCTCACTAATTATGGGAAGTTCCCTTTATTTGTTAATAATTGTTGTTTGAGTAATAAGTTTGATTATGGTGAGTGTTTTGGGGAGGCTATTCTAAGAGCTGATAATAAGGCTGGTATTGGTGCCATTGGAGGTTCTAACTATACTTATTGGAGTGAGGATTATTATTGGGCTGTGGGCTATAAGCAAGCGAGTTTGAATGTGGCTTACGACTCCAATTCCTTAGGTGCTTACGACAGGCTTTTCCATACTCATAACGAGCCTTATGGTAAGTGGTATGTTAGTGCTGGGCAGATTTGTCAGGCTGGGAATTTGGCTGTTGAGCAAAGTGGCTCCAGTCTTTCTCCATATTATTGGGAGATATATCATTTGATGGGCGACCCGTCTCTTATGCCTTATATTGGAATACCTAAGACTATGTCAAGCAATATTCCAGACTCCATTGTTCTTGGATTGCAAAATATCCAAATTCAAACTGATGCTTATGCCTTTGTGGGAGTTTCTCAAGGTGGGGTTTTGATTGGTGCTTCTCAAGCTGATGAGAATGGCTTGGCTTTGATAAACTTTACTTCTCCTTACAATAGCTCTTCTTACTTAAAATTTGTTATTACTAATCAGTTCTCCAAGCCTATTATTGACTCGGCTCTGGTATTTGTTCCAAGCTATCCTTTGCTTAGTATTAGTGATGTTAAATATACCAATAGCCAGTCCATTGAGCAAAGCAGCCTAAATAATGATGATGAGTATTTTATTAGCTTTACCCTGTCCAACTTAGGCTCTACGGCTATTGATAGTGTGTATTTGGTATTGGCAGGTAATGGGGATTTTGTTGTTTTGGACTCAGCAGAATATATTGGCTCTGTGGCAGGACTTTCTTCTTCGGAGGTGGTTAATAAGTTCAAGGTTAAGGTTGTTGATGGCGTGAGAGATAGGGCTAATATGGAGTATGATTTTAAGATTTATGGCAAGAATAACTATTTTAATAATCCTGCATTTTCTGTAAAGGCTTCTTCTCCAAATATTGTTGTGGAAAACCTAAGTGTTTCTCTTGGTGCTTCCAATGGTTCTTTGCAGGAATTGGATATTGTTTTTGATGTTAAGAATAATGGTACAAATGGTTCAAGTGCGGGGTATGTGATAATAAATAGTCTTTCTGATAATCTTTCCTATATATCGGATAGTAGTTTTGCTATTAGTGCTTTATCTCCAAATGCAAAATCTTCATATAGCTTTAAGCTTGGCTATAATCCTGCCGATGAGGGTGATGTTTTGATAGGTTTTCGTTTGGCTGCAATAGCTAATCTTTATGGAGATGCAAAGGTGTATGACTCAATAGATGTCTATGGAGATATTGAAACCTTTGAGACTGGTAATTTAAGCTCTTTTGACTGGGTTAATGATGCTTCAAAGCCTTGGATTATAGATTCTAATTCTGCTAATGTTTATCAAGGCAATTATTCCTTACGCTCTGGTGTTATTACTGATAATGAAAAGACTACTCTAAGCATTAATTCCAATGCGATATTAAATGATAGTATATCTTTCTATATTAGAGTTTCAACGGAAACAAACTACGATGTATTAAGGTTTTATATTGATAATGTTGTTAAGCTTGAACTTTCTGGACAATCTGTATGGAAACGCTATTCTTTTCCTGTAAGTCAAGGGGAGCATAATTTTAAGTGGGAATATAAAAAAGACTACTCTCAATCTGGAGGGTCTGATGCTGTGTGGTTGGACAATATCCGTTTCCCAATGACAGGAGCGGTATTATCTAATACAGATATTGATGTGAATGCAGAGGGCATTTACCTGTATCCTAATCCTGCTAAGGATTTTGTTGTGATTGCCAACCTTAAGAGCAATTCAACAATTTATCTCTACGATGCTTTGGGAAGGCTTAGATACACCAAAAGAAATAAAAGCAGGATAAATATCTCCAACCTTGAGAATGGTATATACTATATATTGGTTGAAAGGGAGGGTAGCGTGTTTAGGGAAAAACTTATTATTGCAAAATAATGCAGGACACTATAAATCATAATACTGACTCTGTTGTTAATAATCAAATAGATGAGCCTCTATTTATTATTCCTGATTCTCTTCAGAATCAAAATAAGACTATTGGCTTTAAGCAGTATCTCCAAAATCTAAATGAGTTATTTCCTGCCGTTGTGGAAAGGAAGTCTCTTTTTAGGGAGAAGAATTTTTATGTTGGCAAGGATATGAGGGTGAGAGAAAGAGAGGTCAATAAGACAGAGGCTTGGGTGTTTGGGATAATTATACTTTTGTTCTTGGTCTATTCTGTCTTAATAAGAGCTTTTCGCCATAAGATTAAGTATGTTTTTAAGGGAGTGTATTCTCATACCATAACCCTTACTGTAGCTATGCTTCTTTTTGCTCCAATATTTGCTCTTATGGTTTGTACTCCTATAGATTATTATGAGTATTTGAGATATTCTCCTTTTAAGTCAAGTTTCTTAACCTACCTTCTAATACTTCTTGCTTCAATTTTGTTTTTCTCATTAAAATATATGTTGATATACTTCTTTGGACTCTCTTTTCGTCTTGAAAATATTTGCAACAAATACAACTATAACCAGGTTATTTTCTATTTTATTGATGGATTAATTCTTCTCCCAATCCTTTTTCTCTATTATTTTCTTCCCGAAACCTACGAATATCCAACAATGATTGTTCTTTTTATTGTAGCAGGTATATTATTATTAACCAGACTAATAATAGGTTTTTCTTTAGTTTTTGTTAAGGTAAAAATCTCCAAATTCTATTTATTTGTGTATCTTTGCACACTTGAAATTGTGCCGTTAATTATAATATATAAGTATATATTTTCGTATTAAATAAGTTTTTAGCCCGTAAGTTTATGAGTAAGCAAATAATAAAAAATATTCTTATTTCTCAACCAGAACCAGCAGATATTGAGAAATCGCAATATAAAGTATTAATAGACAAACATAATCTTGATTTTACTTTTTATAAGTTCTTTGATGTTGTAGGAGTTACAAATAAGGAGTATAGGGAATCAAAGGTAAATATCTTAGACCATACGGCAGTAATTCTTACAAGTAAACTGGCTGTGGATAACTATTTTAGATTGGCAAAGGAACTAAGATGTGTTATCCCTGAAACAATGAAGTTTTTCTGCGTTTCGGAAAGTATTGCTAACTACCTTCAAAACTACATACAATATCGTAAGAGAAAGATTTTTTATGGCAAGCTTCAGTTTTCCGAACTTATAAGCGTTATCAATAAACATAAGCAAGAAACCTTCCTTTATCCTTGTGCTGAAGAAACCTCCATTGAAAACTTTAAGTTATTGGAAAAGGCTAAGATTAATTATACCAAGAGTATAATGTATCGTTCTGTCCCTAAGGATTTGAAAGATATAGATATTAAGAAATTTGATATGGTTGTTATGTTTAGTCCTGTTGGGGTTAAGTCTTACACTCAAAGCTTTAAGCCAGAGGACTATGCTAAGGTTATCGTTGCAGCATTTGGTGCTAACACCCAGCAAGCTCTTAAGGAGGCAAAAATAAAAACAACCATACCTGCTCCAATAGTTGAAGCTCCTTCAATGGTAATGGCAATTGACAGGTATCTTTCTTTCACTCAAAGCGAACTGGAAGAGCATTTATTGCAAGTTGAGGAAGAGTTTAACAAGAAGCCTGAAAAGAAGTCTCCAGCAACCTTAAAGATAACTGCTAAGGCAAATAAGGCTAAGGCAAAAAAGGAGGCATCTAAATCAACCAAGACAACAACCAAATCAACTTCAAAAACTAAACCAGCAACATCTAAACCAGCAACATCTAAGTCAGAACCCAAAAAGTCCAAATAAGGATTGAATGTTTAATTTCAAAAAGCAGGAAAGACTTTGCAGCACTAAAGAAATTAATAATTTATTTTCTTCAGGGAATGCCTTTTTGCACTATCCCCTTAGTGTGAAGTATATACATAAGGAAAGCCCTTGTCCCATAGTAAAGGTTTTGATAGTTGCTCCCAAGAGATATCATAAGCTTGCTGTTTCTCGCAACAAAATAAAGCGTCTTATCAGGGAAGCCTACCGACTAAATAAGTTGGAGATTAATTCCTTTGCTAAGGAGAATAATATAGAAATTCTTTTCTCCATATCCTATGTTAGCCAAGAGATTATGACTTATAATCAAATAAGTGATGTCGTTAAAAAATCATTAAAAAGAATAATTAAAGAAACTAAGCAAAAACTTGAAAAAGATATTCAAACCCATAACTAAGCTATTCTACTACCTGTTTATAGGGATAATACGTTTCTATCAAATGGCAATATCTCCTCATTTGCCTTCTTCATGCCGATTTGTCCCTACTTGCTCACAATATGGTCTTGAAGCAATTAAGAAGTACGGACCATTCAAAGGAGGCTACCTTGCCCTAAAAAGAATATTTCGCTGTCATCCTTGGGGAGGAAGCGGATATGACCCTGTTCCTTAGAAAGGAAGGTCTCCAAGAGCATCAGTACCCTCTAACTCCTCAAGAATATTTGAAAGATTAGGCTCTCCACTTGAGTTTTTGTTGCTTTGATATTGTTCGGATTGGGAACTGCTACGAGAAAGAATCATAAAATTATCTGAAACAATTTCAATAGTATTTCTTTTGTTGCCTTCCTTGTCTTCCCATTGGCGAGACCTTAGTCTGCCCTCAACGAAAACCTGTGTGCCTTTTTTCAAAAACTTCTCTGCAACATCAGCCAATCCTCGCCAGCACACTATATTATGCCATTCAGTTTGTTCTATCTTTTGCCCTTCTTTGTTTTTGTAGGTTTCGGTGGTAGCTAATGGGAATGTTGCTTTCTTGACACCATCAAACACAATAATATCAGGGTCTTTACCCAAATTTCCAATTAAAATAACCTTGTTAACTCCTGCCATAACTTTAATTTTTTATAATTTTTTACCTAAATTATTCTGCAAATATATAAAATAGTTTCAATAATAAAAGCATTTATTCTCTTAAAAATATTTTTTTTCTTCTTATCTATGAACATATTACTAAGTTATAATAATCAAAAAAAAATTTTACATAATCAATAAAAAGCGTAATAGATTGATTTATAGAATGAAAAGGGTAATTTCTGAAATTAAAGTTCTTGAAAATGAACAAATTTGTTTTGTAAGAATAAATATTTTTATATCTTTGCAAACTAAATCTAACTTCTTATGTTAGATGTAAGTATTGAAATTAGTAACTAACAATATTAAAAATTAAAAACATTATGACAAAAGCTGAAGTAGTTGCAGAAATTGCACAAAGAACAGGATTAGAAAAAGTAAACATTCAAGCAACCATTGAAACCTTTATGGATGTTGTTAAGGATTCACTTGCACAAGGAGAAAACGTATATTTAAGAGGTTTTGGTAGCTTTATCATCAAAAGAAGAGCAGAAAAAACAGGAAGAAATATCTCAAAGAATACCACAGTTATTATTCCTGCACACAATATTCCTTCATTTAAACCAGCTAAGGTTTTCATGAGCACAATCAAAACAAAGGTTAAATAATAAATAAATAGTAAAAAAATGCCAAGCGGAAAGAAAAGAAAACGCCATAAGATGGCAACACACAAACGTAAAAAACGTTTGCGTAAGAATAGACATAAGAATAAGAAATAATTTTTTCTTATAGTATTTTGAATTATAGTGATATAATTGTAAAATAAGTATTAGTATTGCGAAGTATTATATCTTTTAATATTTCGCAATATTTATTTAAAAACAAAACACGGCTCCTAAGATAATGAATAAGGATTTAATAATAGATGTAAGAGATAAAGGAGTTGAAATAGCTTTGCTTGAGGATAAGCGTTTGGTAGAGCTTCACCAAGACAGGAACGAATGCAGTCATGTTGTAGGTGATGTTTACTTGGGCTTAGTAAAGAAGATAATGCCAGGGCTTAATGCCGCATTTGTTGATGTTGGACACGATAAAGACGCATTCCTACACTACTTAGACTTAGGACTTGATTTCAATTCTCTAAACAAATTTACTCGCAATGCACAAACGGGAGACCCCAAGAGTGCAATTGTGGAGAAAATGAAGTTAGAACCCAAGCTTGATAAAAGTGGAAAGATAGGTAATGTGCTAAAACAAGGGCAGGTAATTTTGGTGCAGATAGCCAAAGAGCCCATTTCAACCAAGGGACCACGACTAAGTGCAGAAATATCATTCGCAGGACGATACATAGTCTTGATACCTTTTTCTAATAAGATTTCCATTTCCAAAAAGATTAAGCAAACAGAGGAAAAGAACAGGCTAAGACGACTAATAAGAAGCATTTTACCCAATAATTTCGGAGTAATTATACGTACCGTTGCACAAGGGCAAAGTGTTGCAGATTTAGATGCCGACCTGAAAGACCTATTGTCAAAATGGGATACCATACATAAGAAACTCCCTGCTTCCAAACCACCACACAAACTCGTTGGAGAGATAGACAAGTCCACAGCAATACTGAGAGATATGTTAAACGATGACTTCTCAAGTGTCTATGTCAACGATGCAGAACTTTATGAGGAGTTAAAGACTTATGTCAAAACAATAACACCGGAGAAGACCGACCTGCTTCGCCACTATAAACTTCAGACACCAATATTTGAGCAGTTTGGAGTAAAAAATCAAATACGTAACTCCTTTGGAAAGGTAGTAACCATTCGTTCTGGGATATATTTGGTTATAGAGCAGACAGAGGCAATGTGTGTTATTGACGTTAATTCGGGACATGGCAGTAAGAACACACAAGACCAAGAAGAGAATGCCCTAATGGTCAATATGGAAGCAGCAGAAGAGATTGTTAGGCAATTGCGATTAAGAGATATTGGCGGAATAATAGTAATAGACTTCATAGATATGAATGTTGTTGGCAACAGAAAGAAGCTATACGACAGAATGAAGGAGTTGATGCAACAAGACAAGTCACGTCATACAATATTGCCACTAAGCAAATTTTGCTTGATGCAGATAACACGTCAGAGAGTAAGACCATTAATACATTTTGATGTTTCGGAGATATGTCCTGTATGTGCAGGAACAGGCAAGATAAAATCTTCAATAATTATTGTTGATGAGATAGAGAATGATTTGAAGTATTTGATACAAGAACAGAACGAAAAGAACCTCACACTAATCATTCATCCATTTGTTTATGCCTATTTGACTAAGGGATTTCTGTTTTCAAAGTTAAAGAAGTGGGAGAGAAAGTACAAGGCTAAGATAAAGCTAATGGAAGATAGTAATTTTAGCTTATTGGAATATCAGTTTCTCAACGCCAATAAAGATATAATCAAGCTATAAGAAATTTTAACCCTATAAAAATACTTTTTCTCCTAGATAATTTAATTTTTCTGGGAGAAAATTTTATTTTTGCGAACTCTTTTTTTATTTAAGTCAAGCTTATTTTCAAAAAGACTAAGTTTAATTTGAAATAAGTTAAACTTAATTTTTCTACTCAAAAATTACCTTTGTTTCGTTATTTGATAATCTTATCTTGACCCAAGAAGTTATTTTTTGCTTTTCTATATTACTTATTTGTCTTTTCTTTGTCCCAAAGATAACAACAGGAATTCTATTTGATTTAACAGAGTCAGCATAAACTATGGTTTCGGAATAAGAACAAGTGTTGAGTTGAGGATATACTTGTTGTATTTCTACTAATAATTTTCTTCCTATATGTGGTAGGTTTAATATGCTGTCATATTTATGATTTACCTTGTCTAAGGAGTTGCTTATTGTTACCAATTTATTATTTAGGATTTCAGCTTCAGTAAGTCGTTTTTGTGTTTGTTGATTAATGATATCTGCATCACTTACATTATTTACTTTTATTTTTGTAGTATCAATATTATTAATTAAAGCTGATTGTCTAATTTTATTCATTAGTTTGTCCGATATGGAATAACCAGAATATATTAAGTCAATAGACTTTTCGCTTACATCAATGTTTTGTTCCAAAAGATAATTATTGTCAATAACAGATATTTCTTTTATAAACTTATTAGCATTATTGGAGAAATTCTCTTCCTGCACTAAATTATAACCCAATATAATACTTGGTATAATTGTAATTAATAACACTATTGAAATAATGCGATTAACCCGTTTTGCTTTCTTAGCATCAACATTGTTTTGAATAGGGAATTTCAACACTTGACAAATAATCATTGATGCAACAGCAATAAAAACAGTATTTATTGTAAAGAGGTAAAGTGAGCCAAAAAAGAAATTAAATTGCATTGTAGCCAAACCATATCCTGCAGTACAAACAGGAGGCATAAGAGCTGTTGCAATAGCTACCCCTGGTATAACGTTTCCTTTAAGCTTACTACTTATTGCAAGTATTCCAGCCACACCACCAAAAAAAGCTATTAATACATCATATATTGTTGGGCTTGTTCTGGCAAGTAATTCAGAGTGAGCAGTGTTAACAGGAGTTATTAAAAAGTAGAGGGCAGAAGTAAAGAGACTTACGATTACTGCAAATGTGAAATTGCTTACAGAACGCTTGAATAGTTCAAAGTCATAAGTTGCAATACTATATCCCATACCATTTATTGGTCCCATCAATGGAGATATTAGCATGGCACCAATAATAACAGCAGTAGAGTTCATGTTAAGTCCAACAGATGCAACTAATATAGCACAAATTAATATCCAAAGATTAGTGCCTCTGAAACGTATCCCTTTTTCTATTTCAGTTCGGATTGAAGAAAAGCTTTCAAGTTCATCTTTTAGATTGAAATAAGAAACGTATTTAAGTAATCTTTTAATCATAAGTATGTAATATTATTTGGTGCAAAAATAATAAAAAATAAGTTTTTCTTATGTTTTTTTGCTATTTCGTTGTATGGAATATTATTATCACGCACTTTGTTTTTATAAAATATATTCTTGAGTACTTAGTTTGGGGTTTTGAGAAATTATTCCTATGGTAAATAAATCAACAACCACAACTCTTCTTGGGTCGGAAATCATTTTTTGAAATTCAAGATAAGAAATTTTATTGGAGTAGGGTTTTTCAATAATTATTATAGAATTATCATTAAGTTTGGTCTGAATGTTTTGGTATTCCTTATAGGAGGAGGAAATCAAAAAAACATTCTCCTTGCCAAACTCCTCTTCCATAAGATGAATAATTTTGGCAGTAGATGTGCGGTTTTTCTTAATTAATCTATTGTAAAGGTCAAACATATAGGGAGAGTGAATGGAATATTCATTCTTTTTTTTGAGTTTATGCAATAGCTTGTGTTTTTGAGTAAAAATATTCATGTTTTTTCCTTAGTTGGGTCATTTATTAAGTGCAAAGATAATTGATTTCTAAAAATTTTTGCATATCTTTGCTGATTGTTAGATTAAATTTTTAGGGAAAAATATAAAGCTTATAATTTTTTTATGAAGTTATATACCGATAATGTTGTAAAGAAATACGGTAAGAGAACTGTTGTTAAGGGTGTTTCTATTGAGGTTAATCAAGGTGAAATTGTTGGCTTGCTTGGTCCCAATGGTGCTGGAAAGACAACCACTTTCTATATGATGGTGGGTTTGATAAAGCCTTTTAGTGGAAAGGTTTTTCTTAATGAAACGGATATTACAGCTATGCCGATGTATAGAAGGGCTCAGCAGGGTGTTGGGTATTTGGCTCAGGAGGCTTCTGTCTTTCGTTCTATGAGTGTGGAGGATAATATAATGGCGGTTTTGGAATTTAGACAGCTCTCTTCTGAGGAAAGGGTTAAGATTATGGAAGGGCTTTTGGAGGAGTTTGGGCTTACTCATATTCGTAAGAGTAAGGGTAATCAGCTTTCGGGAGGTGAGAGAAGAAGAACGGAGATAGCTCGTGCTTTGGCTGCTGACCCTAAGTTTATTCTTTTAGATGAGCCTTTTGCAGGTGTTGACCCTATTGCTGTTCAGGATATTCAAAATATTGTTGCTAAGTTAAAAGATAGAAATATTGGGGTTTTGATAACAGACCATAATGTTCACGAGACTTTAACCATAACCGATAGGGCTTACTTGCTTTTTGAGGGTAGTGTCCTTAAATCAGGAACTCCTAAGGAGCTTGCAGATGATGAAGAGGTTAGAAGTAAATATCTTGGAGAAAACTTTGAATTGCGTTAGGAAATGTTTTTAATTTATGTAGATAGGATTACTAATCGTTTGGGATATACTTTGAATTTGGTTTTCAAAGATATATTGGGGGTAAACTATACCATAACCACCAATAGGGAGAAGTTTGCAAGTCATAAGGGCGAGAAATTCTCCTACACTAAAAACAGGGTATGCGACGAGCCTTTTATTTTTGCTACCGAGCTTCTCTTTGAGACTACCATTGAGGTTCAAGATACTGAGATTTTTTATTTTGAGGGTAATCCTGCAATGTTTAGAACCTACTCCAAAGATTCCATTATGCCTTTTGATGTTTTGGCTGCAAGTTTTTATTTTGTTTCTCGCTATGAGGAGTACTTGCCTTTTATTCAGGATAAGCACGGAAGGTATCGCTATGAGGAAAGCATTGCTTTTAAGAATTGTTTCTTGCATAAGCCTGTGGTAAATATTTGGGTGAGGAGTATGGGCGATAAGCTTAAGGCTATTTTTCCTCAAATAGAGTTTGCTAATCGTTATTTTAGATATTATAATACTATAGATGTTGACTCGGCTTATTCTTTTAAGGAAAAGGGAGTGTTTAGAAAATTATATGGTTTTTTTAAGGATTTTTTCAAGGGTAATTTTTCAGAATGTGTTTATAGGTTCAACGTGATAGTAAGAGGCAAGCAAGACCCTTATGATAATTTTGACTATCAAATATCGCTAATCAAGAAATATAAACTTAAGACCATTTTCTTTATTCTCTTTGGACGTTATGGGAAATATGATAAAAATATTTCTCCTTACAATAAGAGGTTTCATCGTTTGATAAAGTATTTATGTGATTATGCAAAGGTAGGCATTCATCCTTCTTATGCGTCATTTGACCAAGAAGGGGAGCTTGCTATTCAGATAAAGGAGCTGGTTCAGGTTGTTCATAAACCAGTAATTAGGAGCAGGTTTCATTATTTGCGATTTCGTCTTCCTATTTCTTTTCGCAGGCTTTTGGATAATATGATTAGTGATGATTATTCAATGGGCTATTCCAGAACAATAGGGTTTAGGGCGGGGATATGCTCAAGTTATAATTTCTTTGATTTGGAGATTGATGGGGAAACAAAACTAAGGATGCATCCTTTTGCTGTTATGGATGTTGCTCTTAAAGAAGGACTGGGATTGAATAAGGAGGAGGCTAAGGCAAAGATTAAGCAAATTGTTGATGAGATAATTGCTGTTAAGGGAGATTTTATTAGTGTTTGGCATAATGAATCGCTTTGTGAAAGATATGCTTGGAAGGGTTGGAGAGAGGTCTATGAAACTATGATAGAATATGTTTCTGCCATTGACAGAACTCCTTTTGAAAAATAAATTTATGGAACTTAATGATTAATCAGTCGTATAAAGACTTAATTTGAAAGAAATATGATAGTTGTTACAGGTGCAGCAGGTTTTATAGGAAGTTGTATGATTAGCAAGTTGAACAAGCTTGGAAGAAACGACATTATTATTGTTGATGACTTCAAGAAAGCTTCTGATGCTAAGAAGGCTAACTACTCAAATTTGCAGTTTGCAAAAAAAATTGAAAGAGATAAATTCATTTCGTGGTTTGAGAGTAATGCGACCAAGATAGATGGCGTTTATCATCTGGGAGCAAGAACCGACACAACAGAATTTAACTGGAAGATTTTCTTGGAATTAAATCTTAACTATTCAAAGAATATTTGGAGGATTTGTACCTTTAACTCCATTCCTTTGGTTTATGCTTCTTCGGCTGCTACTTATGGAGATGGAGAAAATGGGTATGATGATGACCAAAGAAAGCTTCCTAAGCTTAGGCCTCTTAATCCTTATGGTCGTTCAAAGCAAGATTTTGACCTTTGGGTTTTAAGGCAGGAGACCAAGCCTCCGTTTTGGGCAGGAATGAAGTTCTTCAATGTTTACGGACCAAACGAATACCATAAGAAAAGAATGGCATCGGTTATTTTTCATTCCTATAATCAAATTCAAGAAACAGGACTTGTTAAGCTATTTCGTTCTCATAGGCCAGACTATCAAGATGGCATGCAACTAAGAGATTTTATTTATGTTAAGGACTTGGTTTCGGTGTTGGACTTTGTTATGAACTCTCAACCTGAGTCAGGTATTTATAATCTTGGAACAGGAAAGGCAAGGAGTTTTTATGATTTGGCAAAGGCTACCTTTGAGGCAATGGGCAAAACTCCAAATATTGAGTATATAGATATCCCAGAAGATATTAGAGATAAGTACCAATACTTTACAGAGGCAAAAATGAAGAAATTAAGAAATGCAGGCTATAAGGAAGATTTCTATACTTTGGAAGAGGGCATAAAGGATTATGTTCAAAACTATTTAATGACTAATTTATACTATTAAACTATGAATTATAAAGAGAAACTACATTCCATAAAAGCATTTGTTTTTGATTATGATGGGGTGATGACAGATGGTAATTTGTGGATAGGTGATGATAATAATGTTATTAGGTCAGGAAACGTAAAAGATGGATATGCTCTACAATATGCAGTTAAGAAAGGTTATGAGATAGCTATTATTTCAGGAGGTAGGGGCGATAGCATTTGTAGAAGGATGAAGATGTTAGGAATAGAATCTGTGTTTGTTGAATCTGCCAATAAGAAAGAGGTGTTTTTCAATTATTTGAAGGATAAGGGTCTTAGAGCAGATGAGGTTCTTTTTATGGGAGATGATATTCCTGACTATGATTTAATGCTTGAGGCAGGTGTGGCAACTTGTCCTTCGGATGCAGTTGAAGAAATAAAATCTGTTGCAGACTATATTTCCTCTTATTCTGGAGGTAAGGGTTGCGTTAGAGATGTTATAGAACAGGTTATGCGATTGCATAATCAATGGTTTCACCAAGAAAGTAAAGAATGGTAAAAAACTTAATTATTTTTGTTTTATTTCTTATTCCTTTTCTTGCATTTAATCAAGAGAAGAAGAAAAATAAGATTATGGACAAAAAGGCAACCTATTATCATAATAAGTTTGTTAATAGAAAAACATCTTCAGGAGAAACCTTTTCCCAAACCAAATATACCGCTGCTCATAGGACAATTCCTCTTCATACTTTAGTAAAAGTTACAAATAAAAATAACGGACGTTCTGTAATTGTTAAGGTAAATGACAGGTGTCCTAAAAAAGGAGTGATTGATTTGTCTCTTGTTGCAGCAAAACAAATAAGAATGGTAAAGGATGGAGTTACGTCAGTACAGATAGAGATTCTTAGTAATGATTATTTGGATATTTGGGAAAGACAAGATGAGATATTTAATCTCTTTGACCGCTCCGATGAAAATGATAGTATGAAAAATAATATTTATTTTGATTCCATTATGTCGGGAAAATCTGTACAAAAAAAATAAATTTCGTAGCTTTGCAATTAATAAATCAAAAATGAGTGTAGAAGTAGAAAAAAATAGTGATTTACATAGAAATATAGATTTTTTCCAAAATTGTTTCTTCAAATAATAAATAGGAACATTATATAAATGTATTATACTTTGTTTCAGATGGTAAGATAAAAGAATAGGTTGTAAAATTAAAAGAAAAACAAGACGAAATACATATTTTATAAAATAAAAATGCAGATATAGTTTTTTAATATAAAATTTATTTTTACTTTTGCAGGACGCATTTTTCTAAATAAATATATTGTTGAAAGGTTAAGTTATTAATAATTAAATTAAAAGAGTTAAGTGGCTATTTAAATATAGCATATTTACATACATTTATTACATCATGTATAAACGAAATATTTTATTTCCACTCATAAAAGCATCAAAAACACTTTGTTTTGTTGTTTTTATTATCATTACTCCTCTAATTGGATATTCTCAACAAGAGCCTGAATTTACTCAATATATGTTTAATCGTTTATCATATAATCCTGCCTATGCTGGAAGCAATGGAGCAATGTGTGCAACAGGTTTTTATCGTAATCAGTGGATGGGACTAAAGCTAACTGACATAAAGGGAGGAAGCCCTTCAACACCTCAAACATTTAATTTTTCTTTTGATTTACCTATAAGGTTTCTTCATGGAGGTTTGGGAGCAACAATAATTTCTGATAAAATTGGATATTGGGACCAAGTTTTTGTAAAGATAGATTATGCTTATAGATTTCAACTTCCAACAGGAAATTTAGCTTTTGGATTGGAGGCTCAATTATTTAGTTCAGCAATAGATTTTGCAAGTTTGGTGGGTAGTGACCAGATTAATGAACTTGACGAAATATTATCAACTTCAAGAGACCCTGTGTTAAGAGACGCATCACAACAAAATGATTTCTTATTTGATTTAGGCTTTGGTGCTTACTATCAAATACCAGGGAAATTTTATGCTGGTTTCTCTACATCAAAAATAATGGAAGCAGAGAGTGATAAACTAAAATGGGAAAACAGAAGACATTATTATGTTTTGGCAGGATATGAATGGACAATAACTGCATATCCTGAGTTTAGGGTTCTACCTTCTGCATGAGCAAAATTTATTGAACGAAGAGGAGAGATTAATAAATATAAAATCAATGCAAACTATCAAATCAATGCAAGTGCATTGTTAGAATATAACTATATGTTTTGGGGAGGTGTCAATTACCGTATACAAGATGCAATAAGTATATTAGGAGGATTAACCTTAGGAGGTTTTAAGTTGGGTATGTCTTACGATATCCCAATTACATATTTAAGACCTTATGGTTCATTTGAGTTATTTGTAAGGTATTGCTTCAAGGTAGAGAACCAACCAAAACCTCCAACAAGCTATAGAAATACAAGAATGAATTAAAAAATGTAACTAAACAAAAAAAAATACGTTTAGAACATAAAACAGATAGAAAATAAAATTTTAGAAATATGAAAAGATTGATTTTATTAGCATCGTTAGCTTTATTAGCAATAGGATGTGGTTCTACAGACAACGGAGAACTTATAGGCGTTCAAGGAAGGAAGCAGTTTGAAGATATGCAACCTTATGGAATGGTTGAGGTTCCTCAAGGAAGTTTTGTAATGGGTTCATCAGGTGAAGACATTTATTCAACTTACACCTTGCAACCAAAAACCATACAAATAAGTTCTTTTTGGATGGACGAAACAGAAATTACAAATAATGAGTATCGTCAGTTTGTATATTGGGTAAGAGACTCAATAGCATACAAATTATTAGGAGATGTTAATCCTCAAAAATATTTAATCGAAGTTGACCAATACGGAGAAGAACTTCCTAATCCAGTTATTAATTGGAAAGCCAAAATAGATTGGGAATTAAAAAATACTGACGAAAGAGAAGCATTGGAAGCAATGTTTATTCCTTCAGATGAAAGATTCTACAACAAAAAACAATTGGATGTAAGAAAATTAAACTATGAGTATTTTTGGATTGATTTAGCCACAGCTGCTAAAAAACAGCATTATTCAGATGTTGAATTAAATCAAGAATATAGAGGCTCTTCTTTTGCTGGCAGACCTAATGGCTTAAAAAATAGAAAAGAACTTGTAAAAAGAGAAGTAATCAATGTTTATCCAGACACTTTAGCATGGATGCATGATTATGCATACTCATATAATGATAATTTAACTCGTAACTATTTTTCTCATCCTTCTTATGATGATTATCCAGTTGTAGGAATTACATATCGTCAAGCAAAAGCATTCTCTATTTGGAGAACATTTATGATGAATAATTATTTAGAAGGTCAAGGCTATTCAAGAATGGAAGATTTCCGTTTACCAACAGAAGCAGAATGGGAATATGCAGCTAAGGGTGGTGCTCCAGGAGCTCCTTATCCTTGGGGAGGACCATACGTAAGAAATGGCAAGGGATGTTTCATTGCAAACTACAAGCCAATGAGAGGAAACTATGACGTTGATGGAGGCTCACTTCCAATTATTGTTGCTCACTATGCTCCAAATGATTTTGGTCTTTATGATATGTCAGGAAATGTTTCAGAATGGTGTGAAGATGCCTTTAATGAGTCATCATATAATTTTGCTCATGACTTAAATCAATTTGCAAGTTATCAAGCAAGCGAAGAAGATTCTCCTCAAATGAAGAGAAAAGTAATTCGTGGAGGAAGCTGGAAAGACCAAAAACATTTCATTCAAACAGCAACACGCGCTTATGAATATCAAGATTCAGGAAAGAGTTATATAGGATTCCGTAATGTTCAATCATACGTTGGTAGAGTACGTGGAGATAATCCTAAAACATCTTCAAATGTTTATAAACACTAATTCGGAAAATTAATTAATCATTTAATATAAAAACTTAAAAAATAAATTTATTATGGGTTTAGATAGTTTTGTAAGAAGTAAGTTCTATAAAAATATGGCTGCTAAGCTATATGGTCTTGGTGCATCTGCAGTTATTATTGGTGCTTTGTTTAAAATTCAGCACTGGACTGGAGCAGGAATGCTTTTAACAATAGGAATGGGAACAGAGGCATTAATATTTTTAGTGTCTGCTTTTGAGCCTCTTCACGTTGAATATGACTGGAGTTTAGCTTATCCTGAATTAGCAGGAATGGATGAAGAAAAAAAGGATAGTAAGAAAGAGAGAAAAAAGAGAGAGAAAGAAGAAAAATTAGCTGTTAGTGGACTAACCGAAACACAAGCTTTAGACAATATGCTTTCAAAGGCTAAGATAGGACCAGAATTAATAGAAAGTTTGGGTAAAGGATTGCAAAATCTTAATGAAACAGCTTCTCAGTTAGGTCAAGTTTCTCATGCTTCACTTTCAACAGAAAACTTTATTAAAAATATTGATAATGCATCTGAGTCTGCAGCAGAATTATCTTCTTCATACAAGAAGACATCAGAATATTTAAATAAGGACTTAATGGTTTCTGGAGAATATTTGGCTTCAGTACAAGATGCAGCCACAGCAGTTTCTACATTATCTAATATTTATAAAGAAACAGCAGTAGCTCTTACAAGTGGCGATTCATCATACTTAAATGAATTGAAAACACTTGCATCAAGCCTTTCATCTATTAATGCTTTATACGAATTACAAATACAAAATTCAACTGCACAATTAGAATCTACTAAGCAAGTACAAGAAAAGATAGATAGTTTAGTTGTTAATTTTGCTGATACAGCAGAAAACGTGCTAAGATATAAAGAACAAGTTAATGCACTTTCTAAGAAAGTAACTGCATTAAATGATATCTATGGCAATATGCTTTCTGCAATGCAATCAAAAAGCTAATTAATATTAATGACTAAATAATTTATAAACGAAAAATAAATAGAATACTATGGCTGCAACGAATTGTCCGGAAACCCCCAGACAGAAGATGATTTCAATGATGTATTTGGTTCTAACAGCGATGTTAGCACTAAACGTATCTGTTGAAATCCTTCAAGCCTTTGTAACTGTTGGTGACAACATGGAAACTACCAATAAACTATTTTCATCAAAAATAGATAATTCATACTATAATTTTGAAAGAGCCTATATGGCTAATAAGGAAAAGGTAGGAGCTAATTGGGAGAAAGCTCAAGAGGTTAAAAAAGCTACTAATGAAATCCTTAGTTATATAGACGATATGCAATATGATTTGGTGGCTCATGTTGACGGGTTAAAAGGAGGAAAAGAAGAAGCTAAGAAAATTTTGACAGAACAAGGATTTGAAGGAATAAAATCAAAAGATAATTCGACAAAACCATCTCAATATTTTGTTGGCTCCTCGGAAGACGGTTCAGAAGGAAAAGGGAAAGAACTAAGAAAAAAAATAGAAGCTTATCAGGCAAAGATGCTAACTCTTGCTGACCCACGATTTGTTGATAGGCTTAAAAAAATTCAAATAAACACTCAAGCTAAGCATAAAAACAAAAGTGGTCAAGAACTAAACTGGCAAATGTATAATTTTAATAATACAATTCTTTTGGCCGATTTAGTTATCTTAAAAAAGTTAAAGTCTGAAATTCAGAATGCAGAATTTGACCTTGTGAATGACCTTTTGATATCTGTTAGTGCTGATGACTTTAAATTTGATAACGTAGTTCCAAAAGTTGTAGCTAAATCAAACTACGTTATGCAAGGAGATACCTATGAGGCTGAAGTCTTTGTAGCAGCAATTGACTCCAAAACCGAACTTAGAGCAGATGTTAGAGGGGGAAGTTATGTAAGTGAAGAAGGAGTTATTAACCTTAAATTCTCTGCAGGAGCAACTGGAAATCAAAAATATGAAGGAACAGTTTATGTAAAGAGAGCAACAGGAGAAGAAGCATATCCATTCTCAGGAGAATACTTCGTTGCAGCACCCGCTGTAACAATTTCTCCAACCAATATGAATGTATTTTATATAGGAGTTGATAATCCTGTTTCAATTTCCGCACCAGGAGTTAGTGCAGACCAGTTAAATGTTAGCATTACTGGAGGAGGAGGAGCAACCATAAGAAAAGTATCTGCTGGAAACTATATTGTAAATGTAAAAACTCAGCAAGAAGCTCAAATTGTGGTAACAGCAAATGTTGGAGGAAAGGTAATGAAACAAGGAGATATGAAATTCCGTGTAAAACAAATACCTAAGCCAAAAGCAATGGTTGGTTCTTCAGACGGAGGAAGAATTGCAAAGGAAATTCTTGTAGCACAAGGAGGATTAAAAGTTGTTATGGAAGGATTTGACTTCCCAGTAAGATATAATGTTACCGAATTCCAAATGACCTTTAACACTGGAGGAGACGGACAAGCACCACTTGTTTCAAGAGGAGCAAGATTTACTCCAGAAATGATAAACCAAATCCAAAGACTTAGAAGAGGAAACAAAGTTTATATAGAAGGTATTAGAGCAAAGGGACCAGATGGAGATAAGATAGTACAAAACCCTCAAATGATATTTACAATACAATAAAATATAAGATTATGAAAAAGATATCTTTAATATTAGTAGTGGTAATTTCTTTATTTAGTGCAAATCTTTTTGCACAAATATTGGATGCACCAGAAGAAGGACCAAGAGATAGTTTTTATGAAAAATTGTCCTTTAATCAAAGAAAGCCTTTCACTTTTCCTTATGTAAGAGAGGCTGATGTTGTTTGGCAATGGAGAATATGGAGAGTAATTGATTTTCGTGAAAAACAAAATCAAGTGTTTTACTATCCAATAACTCCAGAACAAGGAAGAGTAAATTTTTATACAGCATTAGAACAAGCAATTAGTGAAGGTAAGATAAAAATTTATGAGGATGATGAGTTTAAAAGAGAAATTACAGACTGGGATGTAAGAAAAATGAACCTTATTCCTCCTCAAACCACAACTATTTACAGAACAGATATTGATGGAACAGAGTATGAGATAGATACTACTATTCAAATTGCTTTAAAAGTAGAAGATATTAGAAATATTCGTATAAAAGAAGATTGGTTTATTGACAAACAAAGAACAGTACAAGATGTTAGAATAGCAGGTTTCTCCCCAATTTTTTACCAAGATAAGGGAGATGGTTCTGCACCAATTCCTTTCCCTCTATTTTGGGTAAGATACGATGACCCAGAAGTAAGAGAACTCTTAGCAAACACAGAAGTGTATAATTTTAGAAATGATGCTCAAAGAAGAAGTTATGATGATATTTTTCTAAAGAGAATGTTTAGTAGCTATATAATAAGAGAATCAAACGTATATGGTATTCGTACGATAAATGATTATACAACAGGAGATGAAGCTTTAAGAGAAAGCGACATGTTGAAAGATAAGATTTTTGATTACGAAGAAGATATGTGGGAATATTAATATTTAAACATATTAAATATCACAAAAGGCTGCTATATAACTATGGTAGCCTTTTGTGTTATGTCTTTTTAGTCCTTAAGAATAAAAATTATCTCCTATATAAATAAATTTATCCGCCGTCTTTTTTAATTTAAGTCAAGCTTATTTTCAAAAAGACTAAGTTTATTTTTCAAAAAGTTAAGATTAATTTTTCTACAATCAAATTACGGAAAATTAGAAAGCTGTAAAACTTCTTTTAGCGACTAATATATATGATTAAAACAGATATGTCGGAAGGAGAGACTCCACTTATTCGGGAGGCTTGTCCTATGGTTTTTGGACGGATTTTGCTTAGCTTTTCTCTTGCTTCAAAACTCAGGGATTTAAGAGCTTGATAGTCAAAATCATCTTTAATAACTAAGTTCTCATACTTTGATAGCTTATCTGCAATCTCCTGCTCCTTGTCAATATAACTCTTATACTTAATAAGAATTTCAGCTCCTTCAATAGTTTCTTCCTTTATATCGGAAGGAATTGAAAGCATATTTTCATTAAGAGAAGGTATATTATCTGCTAAATCTTTTAAGGTTATTTGAGGGCGTAGAAGAAGTTGTGAAATCTTTGTCTTTTGATTGATTGAAGGAGTTTGTCTTTCTTCAAATAAAGAGTTTACCTCCTTAGGCTCTGCACTTGATTTTTCAATAAAAGACACTAACTTACTGCACGATTCTTTCTTTCTCTCCACTCTTTCCATTCTTTCCTTTGATGCTAAGCCAAGGGCAAAGGACATTGGAGTTAGCCTTGTATCGGCATTATCCTGACGAAGGAGTATCCTGTATTCTGCTCTTGAAGTAAACATACGATAAGGCTCATCAACACCTTTTGTTATAAGGTCGTCAATCAAAACTCCTATATAACTTTCGGAACGTTTGAGGGTAAATGCTGGCTTTTGGTTAATTTTCAAATGTGCATTTATTCCTGCCATTAATCCTTGTGAGGCAGCTTCTTCATAGCCCGTTGTTCCATTTATCTGTCCTGCAAAGTAGAGGTTTTCAATCTTTTTAGTTTCTAAAGTATCTTTAAGTTGTGTTGGTGGGAAATAGTCGTATTCTATTGCATAACCAGGTTTTTGTATTATGGCGTTCTCAAAACCTTCAATATGTCTTAATGCTTCGTATTGAATGTCAAGAGGCAAAGATGAAGAGAAACCATTAACATAGTATAGATTTGAATAATTGCTTTCAGGCTCAATAAAGAGTTGATGTCTATCCTTTGAGGAGAAGCGTTCAATCTTATCTTCAATTGAAGGACAGTAGCGAGGTCCTACACCTTGTATTCTTCCTTGGAAAAGAGGAGATTTATCAAATCCTTCTTTAAGTATATTATGTACATCTTGTGAAGTGTATGCCAAATAGCAACTTCTTTGCACCAATGGTTTTTCTCTTTTCTCAAAAAATGAAAATTGTCTTGGTTCCGAGTCTCCTTTCTGCTCTTCAAGTTTTGAAAAATCAATACTTCTTCCATCAACCCTCATTGGAGTACCTGTTTTAAGTGTTTTGACTTCAAATCCTCTTTCTTTAAGGTCTTCTGATAATCCTTTGGAGTTCTCTTCTCCTATTCTTCCTCCCCAAAAATTAGTTTCCCCAATATGTATTTTGCCATTAAGAAATGTTCCATTGGTTAGGATAATTGTTTCTGCGTCCATTTCCAAGCCCATTTTGGTTATTACCCCACAGGCTTTTTCGTTCTCAATCTTTAATCCCACAACATCATCTTGCCATAAGCTTAGGTTGGGCACTTGCTCCAACATCATTCTCCAAGAAACGGAAAACATAATATTATCCACTTGAGCCCTTGGACTCCACATTGCAGGACCTTTGGAAAGGTTAAGCATACGGAATTGAAGAGTGTTTCTATCTGTAATAATAGCAGAATATCCTCCTAAAGCATCTATCTCACGAACAATTTGTCCTTTTGCCACTCCTCCCATTGCTGGATTGCAGGAAAGTTGAGCAATTGCGTTTAGGTTTTGAGTTATAAGCAACACCGAAGAACCCAAATTGGCTGCTGCACAAGCAGCTTCGCAACCTGCATGACCTGCCCCAACAACAATTACATCAAATCTCTTAAACATTCTTGTTCTTTTTTTCTCATTAGTTTTTCTTCTTTCTCTGTTTTGTCCTTATAACCCAAAAGGTGCAAAACCCCGTGAATTATTACCCTATGAAGCTCGTCTTCAAAACTCTGATTTAACTCTTCAGCATTTTCTCTAACCCTATCAATACTAATAAATAAATCTCCTGCAATTTTGTTTTCAGCATTATAATCAAAGGTAATAATATCGGTGTAGTAATCGTGTTGGAGATATGTTTTGTTGATTTCCAAAAGATAATCATCGGAACAAAATATATAAGAAATATCTCCTACCTTCATTCCTTCTTTCTCAACAATAGATTTAATCCACGATTTTAATTTATTCTTTTGTTTTAGATTGTCCTTTATCTCAACAAAATTAAAGCTAATAGCCATTTATCTTATACTTATTCTATCCAACAAATATTGTAAAACTCTTGCAAAATAACATAAAAAAAACCACTTTCTTGCAATTTCACTTAAGTAAAATAAAAATTTTTATATTCTTGATTGCATTCTTAAAAGGTTAGATTTTCTATTATGGGTTTATCTTTGTGTAGGACTTAGGAATAGAAAAAGGCGTATCAATGCTTTCGTTTATCTTTTGTTTTTCAAATTTGAGATTGAATATATAGGTCTTGTTTGACGAATAGGCTATTGCTTTGATAGATTGTGGCAGCTTTATATTATTAAATGGAAAATAAGTAGGGTAGTATATATCCATATTTTGCTTAGTGTTCAATACTTCAAAATAGTTACGTGTTATAGTTTCTAAAATAGTGTCAAAATGTATTTTCTGATTAAGCTTAGGAAAAGTATTGGGGCTAATGGTGCTTTGCCTTGAATTAAAAAGAAGAATAATAGTATTACTTACCTTGTTTGTTTTAATGTCATTAGTAGTATAGTTATTGAAATCCTTTCCTAAAACTATTGCCTGTATCATATCATAGCTTAGTGAAAAACCCAACATATCATCTATAAACTCATATCCTCCACTATAATAATCCCTGCTTAACTTATTAAGCATAAAAACACTATCCTTCCTTAGCATTAGCCTTACTCCTTCAATACCAAACTTACCCAAAGAAATCCACACCACACTATCCTTAATTATTCTTATTGAGCCACTAAAGCTATTTCCCTCAAATTCTACTGATAGCTTGGAGGAAAGTGTTTTGAACTCTTGTGGAATTTGACTTATCTTTTTTGACAAAATTGCCTCTTCCTTTTCTTTGGTCTCTTTTTCAATTTGTTGATTTGGAGTAGATACAATATTTCTTTGACTCTTACACGAGAAAAGAAGGGTTATAGATAGAATAATGATTATTAGTGCAGAGTATTTTCTCATGTTTTTTCTAAATAATTCCTATTATATCCCTTATATGCTTAATATTATGCCTTTGAAGGTACTCTTCAATGCCTTTAGCAATATCTTGAGAAAGCGAAGGGTTGATAAAATTACCTGTACCTGTTTGAATAGCTGTTGCTCCAACCAATAAAAACTCTATTGCATCTTGAGCATTCATAATTCCTCCTATTCCAATAAGTGGGAGCTTAGTTTGTTTAGCCACTTGCCAAACACAACGTAAAGCAACCGGTTTTATGGCTGGTCCTGACAAACCTCCTGTTATGGTAGAAAGAAGAGGAACTCTTTTCTCTGCATCAACAGCCATTCCCAAGAGAGTATTTATTAGAGATAGTGAATCCGCTCCTGCATCTTCTGAAGCTTTTGCTATCTCAACGATATTTGTAACATTTGGGCTTAGCTTAACGATTAGAGTTTTGCCATAGGCCTTTCTAACAGCCGAAACAACCTTAAAAGTCATATCCTTATTTGTACCAAAAGCCATTCCTCCTTCCTTAACATTAGGACATGAAATATTAAGCTCTATGGCTGGAATATTTTCAAGGTTATTTATTTTTGATGCAACTTCAACATATTCCTCTAAGGTAGAGCCTGAAACATTTACAACAACATTGGTATTCTTGTCTTTGAGTTTTGGATATATCTCTTTGCAGAAATAATCAACACCCTTGTTTTGTAAACCAACAGCATTTAACATTCCCGATGGGGTTTCTGCCATACGAGGATAAGGGTTGCCTTGTCTTTCACTGCCTGTTGTTGCCTTCACAACAATTCCTCCTAAGGAGTCTAAGCTTAGGAAATCTTCGTAATCGTAGCCGTAGCCAAAAGTTCCGGAAGCTGTCATTACTGGATTTCTCAAAACCATATCTTTTATCCTTACTTCTAAAGGGTTAAATGTGTTCATGGGCTAAAAATCTTTAAGGTCGGTTGATAAAAATATTGGTCCTGTTGTGCAGGTGCATTTATTGCCTTGATTTGTTTCTACCACACAGCACAAACAAACTCCAATTCCACAAGCCATTTTATGCTCTAATGAAACATAGCAAGGTATGTTTTTTTGTTTTGCCCTTTCAGCAACGGCTTTCATCATTGGGGTTGGTCCACAGGTGTAAATAACATCAAAATCTTCTTCTAATATAGGGTGAGATGTTACAAAACCTTTTTCTCCATAAGACCCATCTCCTGATGTTACGTGAAGTCTGGAAAGTTCTTGATATTCTTTTTTGCTAAACAGGTGATTAATATCCTTACAGCCTATTAGAATATCAGTTTCAATGTTTTCCTTTTTCAATACCCTTAGCAAATAAAGAAGAGGAGCAGCACCACAGCCTCCTCCAACCAATAGAACTTTTTTACCCATTATAGTAAAACCATTTCCTAATGGGAAAATAAGATTAAGTTTATCCCCTTCCTTAAATTGGGTTAGCTTAGAAGTACCCTTGCCTACAACTTGAATTAAAAGAGAAATTTGATTCTTTTCTTTGTTCACATCATGAATGGAGATTGGTCTGCGAAGGAATACCTCTTTTTCTCCTTCAACCAATATCTCAACAAATTGTCCTGCCTTAATTTCTGGAAGCTTTTCAGGGTATTGTAGTCTTAGAATATAAAGAGTTGGCATTATTGTCTCATTCTTTACTACTATAAAGTCCTTACAATATTTCATTTAATTAGAGTGTTTGATTTAGATGCAAAAGTAGTATTTTTTTTGGAGTTTATGCAAAATAATTCACTCTTGCAGGATAAAATCAAGCTAAAACCAAAACATAATCTAAGCCTGTTTCAACCAGACCAAGTAATCACGAGTCCAAAACGAAGTTACTACAACATAAAAACGAAGAGATGACGACCCTAAATCTTCGTTTGAACGAAGACGAAATGGCATTTCATCTTGACGAGATGGCATTTCGTTATACATGAAATGGCATCTCATGACAACGAAATGGCATTTCATTTCACTAACTCTTCGTTTAATTGTTATCAAAAGGCTGTTTTGAGGTCGTGGAAACCTCGTTTTGTTATCATCAAGGTGGCTATTATTATTGTAATAAATACTTTAAGACTTGATAGTGTTGTTTTTGATTTTTTATCACACAAGAATAAAAATAATTGTGAGAAAACAAATTATTTAATACCTTTGCACTTCAATCTTAATCAATGATAAATGAAAAGAAATTTTGTTTTATTAACTCTAATTATAGCAAGTTTATTAGCTTTTGTTTCTTGTAATGTAGAGTTTGACCCTAATGACGATTGGAAAGAAACAACAATTGTTTATGGTGTTTTAGACCAAAATGCCGATACTAACTTTATTAGAGTTCAAAAGTGCTTTCTTGGAAAAGGGAATTATATTGAATTTGCAAAGCATAAGGATTCCATTTATTATAAGGCAGATGAACTGGAAGTTAGCTTATATGGGTTTTATGAATGGGAAGCAGAGGGGTGGGATACCGTTAAGAATGCAAGACAAAAAATATATTTGAAATATACTGAAAGCTATACTAAGCCTGAAGGAGACTTTTATTCAGAGGTAGCACCAATTTACTACACTACAGAAAAACTTCTTGCAGACTTTGTTTACTATCTTGTTATAAAAAACCTTAAAACAGGAAATATTGTAACCTCTAATACCAAACTTGTTGCCGATTATGTAGTTAATGAGCCTTCAAATTATAGGTTTGAATTTAAGTATGACCCTAAATTAAAGCAAAATCAGATTGTATGTAAATGGATAAATCAAAAAGAAAATGCCAAAGGAACAATGGGACGACTATTTCAGCCTGCAATAAGGTTTAACTTTTTGGAAAATGGACAGCTGGCACATATTTATATTAATTATTCATTAGTTCCAAATCCTTTTTCTGCCAGTGATAAGACAATTTCTTATATTGCTACTGAAAAGGAGTTCCTATCACAGATAAAGGAAAAGATAGGCAAGAGAGGTGTTGCTGAAAGGAAGTTTCTTTTAGATGACCCAACCTTTGAACTTTATGTTTATGCTTGTAGTGATGAGTTGAAAGCTTATATGGAAAATAATACTCCTGAAATATCTCTTACCGAAAAACCAGTTTACACAAACATAAATAATGGTGTTGGTATTTTTGCATCAAGACGTTTGCATATAAAGAGAAGTTACTCTACTTGGAAGGAAGCAGTTGAGTTTAGTATAGAAGATTTGGATTTAGGATTTGTAAACGTTGTTCAGCCTTAAAGTTAGGATATAAGAGCAATATTATAAATAATAAAATACAATAGCTATGAAAAAGATAATAATTTTAGTTGCATTTATATTTTTAAGCATAGCAACTATATCGCAAACCAAATATGGAGTAAGAGCGGGAATGAGTTTATCTGCTAATAATTTTGCTCAAGCATTAGATTGCTTAAAACAAGGTATTCATATTGGAGGAGTTGCTGATATTCCTCTTGGCTCTTCAAAGTTTTCTTTTGTCCCTGGTGTTTATTTGGCTGATAAAGGGACTAAAATAGAAGGTTATTTTTATTCGGTTTCGGTTAATAAATCCACTGCTGGTAATAATAATCATTATATTAATTCAATAACTTACAACTATCAATTAGAAATACCTCTGCTTTTTACTTATAAGATACCAATAAATGAAAAACTAAGTCTAAAACCTCAATTAGGTGCTTTTGTCTCATATACTATGTTTGGAAGAATAAATGAAAAAATATATTTTATAGTTATGGAGTCACCAACTTCTAATATAGAGACATCAAAAGATTACTATTTTTATGATGATATTTATTTTGGATTTGGTGGTAATATTGGTTTATCTGCTTTCTATAATAAGTATTCATTTACTCTTTCTTGTGATGTAGGCTATAGTAATCACCCAACTACAATAAAATTCATCTATCCTAATAATAACTATCCTGATATTTGTATGTTCTTCTCTTTGGGTTATAACTTTTAGAGGAGAATGAAAAAATATGCAAAAGAGAAGTTAAATTTTATAAGAAATCCAAGCAATATTTACTTGTTTGTGGAACATATAAAACAGAATAACTTTAATTTATAGAACTTAAGTAATAAAAATATTGTACCTTTGCACCCTTAATTTTAGAAATTTTAATAGAAAATAAATCAATAGAAAATGAAAGTAACTAAAGAGAACACTGGGAATTTAACAGCAGTTTTGAGAATTGATATTGCACAAGAGGACTATGCTTCAAAGTTAGAAGAACAATTGAAATCTTATCGTCGTAAGGCTAATGTTCCAGGATTTCGTCCAGGTCAAGTTCCAATGGGAATGATTAAGAAAATGTACGAAACTCCACTTAGAGCAGAGATTATTGAAAAGCTAATGTCTGATGCTATGTATGAATATTTAGATAAGGAAAAAATAAAAATACTTGGCTATCCTCTTGCAAATGATGAAAGAACAAAAATAGATTGGGATACTCAAAAGGAATATACTTTCTTCTTTGATATTGGTCTTGAACCAGAGTTTGAATTAAACTTAGAAAACATAGAAGAGACTTATTATGATATTGAGCCTTCTGAAGAAATGTTGGATAAGTTTGTTGAAGATATTCAAAGACGTTTTGGACAATTCTCTTCTCCTGAAAAGATTGAAGAGGGAGATTTGATTTATGGTGAGATAATTGAAGTTGATGAGGAAGGAAATGAAAAAGAAGGTGGATTGAAAGAAAAGACTTCTATTTTTATTAATAATATTGCTCAAAAGACAATTCAAAAGAAATTTATTGGAAAGGAAAAAGAAGCAGAAGTTGTTTTCAATTTTGCAAAAGCATTCCCAACAGAAAAAGATAAATCCATAGCTATTCGCACAATGGATAAAGAGTTGTTAAAGGACTTCAAATCAGATGTGAAATTTATTGTTTCTAATATTAGTAGAATTACTCCTCACGAATTAAATGAAGAGCTTTTTGAAAAAGCTTATAAGGGAGCAGAAATAAAAACTCCAGAGGATTTCCGCCAAAGAGCAAAAGAAGACCTTTCACAAACTTACAAAAGAGAAACAGATACTTTCTTTACCAACGAAATAACAAAGAAGATTATTAAAGAAACTGCTTTTGAACTTCCAGATGAGTTTATGAAACGTTGGATTGTTTCAAATAGTCAAGGTAAAGTAAGCATTGAAGATGTTACAAATGACTATCAAAAATATCAAGATAGTTTGAAGTGGCAGTTGATAGAGAATAAAATAACTGAAAAGTACTCTATTGAGATTACTAAGGAAGATGTAAAACAATACTTAATTGATAATGTTATTAAAAACTATTTCCCAACCTTAGAAGACCAAGACCCAGAACAGGAAAAGGAAAGAATGGAATCAATTGAAGGTATTGCAGAAAATATGCTTAAGAACCAAGAGCAAACAAGACAGGTTTACGAGTATCTTTTTGACCAAAAACTAACTTCTACTCTTCTTGAAAACTCCAAGACTAAAAAGAAATCTGTTTCTGTTGAAGATTTCACTAAGTTAGTACAAGAACAAGCTAATAAATAATCCATTTTGCATAAGGCAGGATTTGTAAATATAATAGGTAATCCTAATGTTGGGAAATCTACCCTAATGAATCATTTGGTAGGGGAGAGACTTTCTATCATTACTTCAAAAAGCCAAACAACAAGGCATAGGATAATTGGAATATGTAATGAGGAAGACTATCAAATTGTTTATTCCGACACACCAGGGTTAGTTAGTCCTCATTACAAACTTCATCAAAATATGATGGACTTTGTTAATTCTGCCCTTAAAGATGCTGATATTTTTCTTTTAGTAACAGAAATAGGAGAGACATTAAAGAATCACGAAACCTTAGATAAGGTTATTGCTTCAAATATTCCAATAATTCTCTTGATAAACAAGATAGACCTTTCTAATCAAGAAGATATTTTGGAGAAAATTGATTACTGGCAAAAAGCAATTCCTCGTGCTAAGGTAATTCCTATTTCTGCTACTGAGAAGTTTAACTTAGACCTTGTACTTCAAACCATAATTGAATTATTACCACTCAATCCTCCTTTCTTCTCAAAAGATGATTTAACCGATAAGCCTCTGCGTTTCTTTGTTAGCGAAATAATTAGAGAGAAACTCTTAATTAATTACAAGAAAGAAATTCCTTATTCGTGCGAGGTTGTTGTGGACGCTTTTAAGGAAGAAAAAGATATTAATAAGATATATTGTACGATTTTCGTTGAAAGAGAAAGTCAGAAGGCAATCATTATTGGACATCAGGGGTCAATGCTAAAAAAAATAGGAACTCAAGCAAGAAAGGATATAGAAGACTTTACTCAAAAGAGATGCTATCTGGATATTAGGGTAAAGGTTTTGAAGGATTGGAGAAATAGTGATTTAATCCTAAAACGTTTTGGATACTCCAACAAATAAATGTACGATACAATCATAATAGGTGGCGGTGCTTCAGGGTTGGCCGCGGCTGTTTCCGCACTAAAGAAAAATGAAAAGGTCTTGCTTCTGGAGAAAATGCCACAATGTGGTTTGAAACTTAGAATAACCGGGAAGGGAAGATGCAACCTTACAAATACTCTCCCTCTTGAAGATTTCTTAACCCACTGCGGCCCCGAACCACGCTTCCTTTATCCCGCTTTTGCCAAATCCTTCAACAACGAACTTATAAGCTTCTTCCAAAACCTGGGAGTGGAACTCGTCGTGGAGAGAGGAAACAGGGTATTCCCCAAATCGCAAAAGGCTCAAGACATCTTCTTTGCCCTGATAAGATTCTTGGAAGAAAAAAACTGCAAAATCCTTAAAAATACAAGGGCAACAAATCTAATCGTGAAGGAAAACAAGGTCATTGGAGTGGAAACAAAG
>CAYFWD010000006.1:45372-45688 GCA_964346795.1 uncultured Bacteroidaceae bacterium | reverse complement strand
TGATGGCGTGGTGCTTACTAAGCTTGATGGTGATACTCGTGGTGGTGCTGCTCTAACTATTCGTCACGTTGTTGACAAGCCAATTAAATTTGTTGGGATAGGAGAGAAGATGGAGGCTTTGGATGTTTTTCATCCTGATAGAATGGCTTCACGTATTTTGGGAATGGGAGATATTGTTTCTTTGGTTGAAAAGGCACAGGAACAATATGATGAACAAGAGGCAAGGAAGATAACCAAGAAATTAAAAACTAATGAGTTTGACTTTAACGATTTTCTTTCTCAAAGAAATCAGATAAAGAAAATGGGTAATGTTAAA
>CAYFWD010000006.1:40632-45362 GCA_964346795.1 uncultured Bacteroidaceae bacterium | reverse complement strand
GGGAATGATTCCTGGTGTTGGAAAGATGATGAAGAATATTGACATTGACAACGATGCTTTCAAAGGCATTGAGGCAATAATAGGTTCTATGACTCCTTTTGAAAGGGAAAATCCTTCCAAGATTGATGGTAGCAGAAGAAAGAGGATTGCTCGAGGAAGTGGAAAGAGTATTGAGGAGGTTAATCGTTTGTTGAAGCAATTTGAGGAAACAAGAAAGATGATGAAGATGGTTAGTGGTGGAAATAAAATGAATGCATTAAAAAATTTAAGAAGAAGATAAAATGGAAAATAAAACAGAAAACAAAAAAGGGCCTATTATTATTGATGGAAGGCTTATTGCAGGTGAAGTAAAGAAAGAGTTAGCACAAGAGGTAGTAACTCTTTTAGATGAAGGTAAGAGACCTCCTCATTTGGTTGCGGTAATTGTTGGAGAAGATGGTGCAAGCCAGTCCTATGTTGCAAGTAAGGAAAAGCAAAGTAAGGAAGTAGGTTTTACTTCTTCTGTATATCGTTATCCTGAAACTATAAGTGAGGAAGAGTTGTTGAAGACAGTTGATTTTCTTAATAATGATGAGGAAATAGATGGTTTTATTATTCAATTGCCATTACCAAAACATATTAATGAACAAAAAGTAATAGAAAGAATAAATCCTAAGAAAGATGTTGATGGTTTTCATCCTGTTAATGGAGGAAGATTGATGTATAATATGCCTTCTTTCGTTCCTGCAACACCTTTTGGAGTTATGACTATGCTTGAAAGAGCAAAGATTGAAACAGTTGGAAAGCATTGTGTTGTTGTTGGAAGAAGTAATATTGTAGGAACTCCAATGGCTGTTTTGATGTCAAGAAACAATTCTACTGCCAATTGCACAGTAACTATTTGTCATAGTAAAACAAAAAACCTAAAAGAGATTTGTTTGACAGCAGATATTTTAATTGTTGCAATAGGTAAGGCAGAGTTCATAACCGAAGATATGGTTAAGGAAGGAGCTGTTGTGATTGATGTTGGTATTCATAGAGTAGAAGATAAGACTAAGGAAAAAGGATATAGGATAGTAGGGGATGTTAAGTTTGATGAGGTAGCTCCAAAATGTTCTCATATAACCCCTGTTCCTGGTGGAGTTGGAATGCTAACAGTTGTTTCTCTTTTGCAAAACACCTTAAAAGCATACAAACACGAAATCTATCCAGAAGATTATTCGCTTTAATATTTTGACACAAGACAAAAGAATAGAAAAAGGGGAATTGCTTCCTGTTATGGAAGAGTTTTATTCCTTGCAGGGAGAGGGTTTCAATACGGGAAAAGCAGCTTATTTTGTCCGTATTGGAGGATGTGATGTTGGTTGTTATTTTTGTGATGTTAAGGAGGCTTGGGACGCTTCCATTTTAGCACCAACACCAATAGAAGATATTATCCAAAGAGCTTCTTTATGTCCTGCAAATTCTGTAATTATGACAGGAGGAGAGCCTTTGCTTTATAATCTTACTCCACTTTGCAAAGGATTAAAGGAAAAGGGAATTGAAACAATTCTTGAAACCTCAGGCTCTTCTAAAATGAGTGGAGATTGGGATTGGATTTGTATTTCTGCAAAAAGAAACATACCTCCTCTTGAAGAGAACTTAAAGTATGCAAATGAATTAAAGATGATAATTTGTGAGGATAAGGATTTTGCTTTTGCAGAGGAGTATGCAGCTAAAATTGATATAAATAAATGTTTTTTATACTTACAGCCCGAATGGAGCGTTAGTGAAAAGATGATGCACCATATTGTTGAATACATAAAATTAAATCCTAAATGGAGAATATCTCTTCAAAGCCACAAGTATATGCAAATACCTTAAATATGTTTTCTAACACTTTAAGGTTGGTATTTATCCTTATCTTTTCAACTCTTTCACTTACTTCTCTATACTCACAAACCAATCCAAAAGCAGAAAAAGAATTTAAGAAAGCCTTAGACTACTTAAATAGAGGTAAGGATGATAAGGCAATAGAATATCTTAACAAAGCTCTTTCCATTGAGCCTAAATATCCTGATGCTTTGCTTTGTATGGCAGAGATTTATTATAATCAAAGCCAAGAAATAGATACCACAAGGCTATTAGCTTTTCCATACTACAAAAAATTAGTGGAGATAAATCCCGATTATGATATTAATGCTCACACTCGTTTGGGGGAGTTTTATCTTTATGAGTATAATACGGAGAAAGCCAAGTATCATTTCAATTATTCTCTTTCAAAATTCAAATCTCCAAAAGACAATAAGAAGATTTACTATGTGAAAAGGAAGTTAGAGCAGATAGTCTTTGTGGAATATGCTATAAAAAATCCTGTGGAGTTTAACCCTGTGAATATGGGAAAGAACATAAATGATGAGTATGACCAATATCTTCCTACTCTAACGGCTGATGAACAAACATTTATTTTCACAAGCTTAATTCCAGATACAATAGACTTTGGACTAAAGATTCAAATGGTGGAAGACTTTTTTGAAACCAATAAGGTAGAGGGAAAATGGGAAAAGGCAAAGAAAATGCCTACTCCTTTTAACTCTTTAGAAAATGAAGGTGCTTTAAGTATTTCTCCTGATGGGCGAACAGCTTATTTTACGCGTTGCAATGCAAGAGATGGCTTAGGAAGCTGTGACCTATACTATTCTGAAAAGATTGGTAAGCGTTGGACAGAGCCAAAAAATATGGGACCAATAGTTAATTCTTCTGGTTGGGATTCACAGCCAGCCATTGCTTCAGACGGGAGAACTCTTTTCTTTGTTTCTAATCGCTATGGAGGGAAAGGACAACACGATATATGGTACACCTACAAGCAAGATAATGGAAAATGGAGAAAGCCAATTAATTTAGACTCTACAATCAATACACCGGGCAATGAGATGTATCCTTTTATTCATCCAAGTAATACCACGCTTTATTTTTCTTCAGACTATCATATAGGAATGGGAGGAATGGATATATTTTACTCAAATATTGTTAATGGACGTTTTACTCCTCCTCAAAACATAGGTTATCCTGTCAATACATCTGGCAATGAGACAAGTTTTATTGTTTCTCCAAGTGGTAAAAAGGCAATATTTTCGGCTAATTTGGATGGAGGATACGGAGGAAAAGACCTTTATGAGTTTGACCTTTACCAAGCAGCACAACCAACACCGGTTGTCTATATGAAAGGAAAGACCTTTGACAAACAAACGCATAAACCTTTGGAAGTAAGGTTTGAAGTGAAAAACTTAAGCACCAATCAGCTTACTGCCTCATCTTTTTCAGACCCTCAAACAGGGGAATATTTAGTTGTTCTTCCTCTTGGAGTTGATTATGCTCTTAGTGCTTGGGCTGATGGTTATCTTTTCTATTCAGAAAACTTTCAGCTAAGAGATAATAGCAAAACCAACTCTTATCAAAAAGATATTTTCCTAACACCAATCCAAGAAGGAGAAAGCGTGGTGCTTAATAATATATTCTTCAAAACAAATTCAGCAGAATTGGAGACAAGCTCTATTTCTGAATTAAATACATTGGTGGAACTTCTAACAAAGAATGAAAATATTAGCATTGAGATTTCAGGACATACTGATAACGTTGGAACGGCAGCCTATAATCTTGAGCTTTCAGGTAAGAGAGCAGAGAGCGTGAAAACTTATTTAGTATCAAAACAAATTGCAGGCAGTCGCCTTACAGCCATAGGCTATGGACAAACAAAGCCAATAGCAGACAATACAACAGAAGAAGGAAGAGCCAAAAACCGTAGAACAGAATTTAAAATCATTAAAAAATAATATATCAAGTAAATGACAGAAAAGGTAATAGAATTAAATGACTTATCTCTTGTAGATTTCTTTGGAGTAAATGAGAAGAACCTTAATTTTCTTTCCATTCTCTATCCCGATGTTCAGCTTATTCAAAGAGGAGATAAGCTAAAGGTAATGGGAAAGGAAAAACATATTGATGAGTTTGAAAAAACCTTTAAGAAACTTGTTAACCTCTATCATTTAGAAGGAAATATGAATGAAAAGTTAATAATGAGTGTTGTTAATTCTAAAGCCGAAACACCAAAGGAGGATATGGATTGTGGGGATGTTCTTGTGTATGGACGTAATGGTTTAATCATAAAAGCACAAACTCCCAATCAAAGACAAATGGTTAAGTCTATAAAGGATAATGATATGCTTTTTGCCTTAGGACCTGCAGGCTCAGGAAAGACCTATACAGCCGTAGCACTTGCAGTTAGAGCACTTAAAGCTAAGCAGGTAAAAAGAATAATCCTTACTCGTCCAGCAGTAGAAGCAGGAGAAAACTTAGGCTTTTTACCTGGCGACCTAAAAGAAAAACTTGACCCATACCTACAACCACTCTACGATGCATTAAGAGATATGCTTGTTCAACAAAAGCTTGACCAATATCTTGAAGATAGAACAATAGAGATAGCACCCCTTGCCTTTATGCGTGGAAGAACACTTGATAATGCTTTTGTAATATTGGACGAAGCTCAAAATGCAACCTATTCTCAACTAAAGATGTTTCTTACCCGTATGGGACGCAATGCAAAATTCATAATTACAGCCGACCCAACCCAAATAGACCTTCCTCGCAATCAACCTTCAGGACTAAAAGAAGCAGAGAAACTTCTAAAGAAAGTGGAGGGAATAAGTTTTATTTACTTAAAAGAAGAAGATATAATCCGCCACCCATTAGTAAGTAAGATTGTTGAAGCTTAC
>CAYFWD010000006.1:4972-40532 GCA_964346795.1 uncultured Bacteroidaceae bacterium | reverse complement strand
TTTTGCCAAAAATTATCTTATGAGAAGAGTTTATATATATGAGAAAGAAGGTTGGCCTAATTTCTTTTGGGATAAGGAAAAGATAGCACAAATCCTTCTTAATGTCCGTTATCTTCAAGGGGAATTAATAGGCAAAATGAGTGTGTTTGGTTTTGATTTGAAAAATTACACTCATTTCTCTAACATAACAAATAATGTTATAAAATCTTCAGAAATAGAAGGAGAGTATCTAAATACGGAGCAGGTTCGTTCCTCTGTTGCAAAACGTTTGGGAATGGATGTTGGAGGTTTGGTAAGTGCAGAAAAAAAGGTTGAAGGAATAGTGGAAATGACTTTTGATGCAACTCATAATGCTAATAAACCTCTAACTAAAAAACGATTATTCTCTTGGCACAAACTATTGTTTCAAGATGAAAGTACTAATCCTAACATAAGTATAGGCTCTTGGAGAGGGGAGAAGGGAGGAGAAATGCAGGTTGTTTCAGGAGCAATGGGTAAAGAAAGAATACATTTTCAAGCACCTGACTATTCTGTTGTTGATGCAGAAATGAAAGTGTTTTTGGAATGGATAAATACAGATAATGATTTAGATAATATTCTTAAAGCCTCAATAGCCCACCTTTGGTTTCTAACAATACATCCTTTTGATGACGGAAATGGAAGGATAGCAAGAGCTATTACTGATATGCTTTTGGCTCGTGCAGATAATGTATCTCAACGTTTTTATAGTATGTCTTCTCAAATAAAGACTGAAAGAAAGGAATATTACAATATATTGGAAAAAACACAGAAGGGAGATTTGGATATAACCAAATGGATAGAATGGTTTTTGAACTGTCTTCAAAGAGCTTTTGCTCAAACAGATGTTAATATTAATAAGTTAATACTAAAGTCTAAGTTTTGGGAAAATCATAAGAATGTTGTATTTAATGAACGACAAACTAAGATTATAAATCTTTTGTTTAATGATTTTGAAGGTAAGCTTACTTCTTCCAAATGGGCGAAAATAAACAAATGTTCACAAGATACAGCTCTTAGAGATATAAACGATTTGATAGAAAAGAAAGTTTTGAAGAAAGAAGAGCAGGGAGGCAGAAGTACAAACTACGACTTAAACTTAATTCCTTCTTAAACTAATCTTTAATTTTATCTCTTTATTCTTTTAACCCTATTTATAAAGATATCTTTTTATTTTTAGAGTTGCGGTTTTTTCAAACTCTGCTTTGGATTCAATTATTAGGGATAGTTTAGAGAAACGATTAAGTCTTTCGTTTGCAGCTTTTAGAATATCACTTTTTATATGTTCATAGGCTTTTGCTGCGTCTTCCTTATATATGGCAAGTCTCTTTTCTAACTCTTCAGGGTTAAACTTAACCATAGCAACAAGTTTTCCTTTTCTTTCAATAACAACACTTTCCAAAATTAACTTGTTTTGATTAAGCACCATTTCAATCTCTTCTGGATAAATATTCTCTCCTGTTGCTCCAACAATAACATTCTTTATCCTTCCCTTAATCTCAAATCGTCCTTTCTTCTCACTTACCAAATCTCCTGTCTTAAACCAACCATCTTCTGTAAGAACAGTTTTGGTAAGTTCAGGGTTCTTATAATAACCTTTCATAACGTTTGGTGCTTTAACCCAAAGTTCGCCTTCCTTGGTTTGAGGGTTAATATCTACTATCTTTGTTTGAACGTCTTTAATAGGAAAACCTATTGTCTGCCAAGAAACTTGATAAGGGTTAGCTCCAATAATAAGTGGTGCTGTTTCTGTTAATCCATAGCCAATAGCATAAGGGAAATGTTTACCCAAACGTAAAAACAATTCTGTTTCTCCATCAAGTTTTGCTCCTCCAATTCCAAAAAACCTTAGTCTTCCTCCAAAGGCAACAAAGAGTTTCTTTGCAGCCTTACGATACATTATCCTTTGGAAAAATTTACTTGTTAGGAGAATCCTTCTAAGAGCAGTTTTTTCTAATTCGGGTTTGATAACATTTCTATAAGCTTTCTCTATAAATAAAGGAACAGTAAGAACAATGGTTGGACGTACCATCCTAACACTTTCCATAAAGGTTGAAGATACAGGGAGTTTGTTGTGGAAGTACATAGAAGCTCCTTTCATAACTCCAGTCAGAAGTCCAAGAGAGTTTTCAAAAGTGTGGGATAAAGGCAAAACAGAAAGATAAACATCGTCTTCTTTTACTTCCCATATATGATGTATTTGAATTAGTTGAGCAACTAAATTACCATGAGTTAGCATAACACCCTTACTAAAACCACTTGTTCCAGAAGTATAAATTATTTCTGCTAAATCTTGAGGTTGAGGTATTGACTTTTTACCAATAGACTGTATTTCTTTTTTGTCAGTAATCTCAAAATTATCAAGGTTTACTATGGTATCAACATAATGATAGGCTTCTTTTTCAATCTTTTCGCTTAGTCTTTGTGAAACAAAAACCATCTTAGCATCAGAATGGTTTATACAGTTAGTTAATTCTTCCTTAGTGAAATCGGGAAGGAGAGGAACTACAACAGCTCCCATATCCACAATAGCGAAATAGGCAATTGCCCAAGCAGGAGAGTTTTGACTAAGTATAGCAACCTTATCTTGATGTCCTATTCCTCTTTGAACTAATATATCTTGTGTTTGAAGAACTTTCTGATAAAATTCGGAAAATGTGATAGGCTCTTCACCAACAAAAGCCATCAAAGGATTGTTTGCAAAATGTTTTACACTATATTCTAAAACCTCATGCAGTGTTTTTGAATTAAACATTAAATAAGTTTTGGTTTATAACTAAAATCATAAAGAGAAGTCTCTTTAGAAATTTTGCAAAGAAACAAATAATTTATGACATGGAGTATATAAAACTTGAATATTGGTAAAAACAAAGGTAGTTTCTTTATATAAAAAGTGCCACATTTCTATTCTAAGAAGTGGCACTTTTGGGTCTAATAAACAAAGTTTCTTATTCGCTAATTTGCTTTAAAACCTTTGTTGTATATTCTTTTTCAATAGCATCAGCTTTTTCAATTAAAGCCTGTCCCTTTGCTATTATGTCATTAACAAATTCTTTGTCGTCCAAAGAAGAAGCGTTAATCTTCATATTCATAAAAGCTCCATAACAAGCTGCTCTTGCACATAAGATACCTACACCTGCATCGGTAACAGAATTAGGATTTCCTGTCTCAACCATTGCCTTGCATATATCAAATACTTCAAAAGATTTGCAAAGTGTACGGTAAGGAATTTCAATAGCGTATTTTGTTGCATCTTGGATTGCTTTTGTTCTTGCTGCTTTCTCAGCATCGGTTTTCTTAGGCAAACCAAAAGCATCCATAATTAAATTGAAGCTATTGGTGTCTTCGTCCACAAGATAAAGCAATTCATCTTTTAGAGCTTGTCCTTTTTGTGCAACTTTGGAAAACTCTTCCCATCTTTCGTCCCAGCCAGCCTTATGTGAAGAAAGGTTAGCTACCATTGTTGCAAGTGCTGCACCCAAAGCCCCCATATAAGCAGAGATAGAACCACCTCCTGGTGCTGGACTTTCAGAAGCTGTTTCATTAGCAAAACCTATGCAGGTCATATCTACTAACTTCTTCTTGCTCTTGTCCTCAATCATATATTCAATGATTTTTTCTTCAGGGATAAATGGTTTTAGGTCATCTAAGCCCATTGACTTAATAGCTATCTTAATTAATTCCTTATCATCAACTCCCAAAGAGCGTTGTTGTTTAGCAAGATAATATTGTCCTGCTTCTATCAATGTTTTCTTAGGAACTAAACCCACAATCTCAACACCAGTAACTCTAATACCTCTTGCTCCAGCTTTTTTACAAACTTCTTCAAAACATATATGAAGAGGAGTTTTAGAAATATTGGTAATATTCATTGAAACTTGAGCAATGCCATATTCTTCAATAAACCAACCAATAGCTTTTGTTCCAGGAAGAGAACCAGGAATCGTAATAGGGTTTCCTTTTTCGTCTTTTAATGGTTTTCCATTTGGTTTTCCCCCTTCTCTTGCAGGACGTCCCTTTTCTCTAACGTCAAAAGCAATAGCATTAGCTCTACGAACAGATGTCGTGTTAAGGTTGTAGTTTACAGCTATTAGGAAATCTCTTGCAGAAATTGCTGTAGCACCAGTTGTAGCAACTCTATCGCTCCACTTATCTGGTCCAAAGCAAGGCTTCCATTCAGCAGTTTCCATTCTTTCTTTCAAGCCCTCATACTCTCCTTGACGACAAGAAGCAAGATTTCTTCTCTTCTCTTCAAAGCAAGCATTTTCATAGCAATATATAGGAATATTAAGTTCTTTACCAACTCTTTCGCCCAATTCTCTTGCATACTTAACAACTTCATCCATTGTTATATTAGCCACAGGAATTAAAGGACAAACATCAGTAGCACCAAAACGAGGGTGGTCTCCATGATGAGAACGCATATCAATAAGTTCACTTGCTTTCTTAATAACTCTAAAAGCAGCTTCACAAACTTGCTTTGGCTCTCCAACGAAAGTAATAACAGTACGATTGGTAGTTTGACCAGGGTCAACATCCAAAAGTTTAACACCTTCAACCTTCTCTATCTCATCAACAACTTGTTTGATGACATTCTCATTACGTCCCTCACTAATATTTGGAACACATTCAATTAATTGTTTCATAGTAATATTTAAAAATTATTATTCAAAACTATTTTATCTCATTAAGAAGTAAAAATCAGCTTGCAAAGTTCGGTAAAATAATTGAGAAGAACGAATTTTTATTTTCCTACTTGATATTATTTGTAAATTTTCCTTTATATAAATAAATTTATCCGCCGTATAATTTTATTTTTGCCCTAGATAATTTTCTTTATCCGCCGTCTTTTTTTATTTAAGTCAAGTCTTTTTCAAAAAAGACTAAGCTTATTTTGAAAAAAGCTAAACTTAATTTTTCTACAATAAAATTACAGAAAATTAAAATCAAGTTTCATATAAGAGTATCTAATAGGCAAGAATGAAATATCTTAATAATATCTTTGAACGTCAATTAACCTTACTCCGTCTAACCAAACAGCAAGGCAGCCCACAACTCCATTCTCTCCTTTTTTACTTATAGGTTGAAGGGTGGTGTCATCAACAATTTCAAAGTATTCCAAGTCAAACTCTTTGATTAGCTTAAACTCGTTAATTACAAAGGTCTTTATTTGTGAAAAAGATAAGTTGTCTTTCATCGCAGCACTCTTTCGTAGAATTGCATTAATCTTTGGAGCTATCTCTCTTGCCTTTGGACTCAAACGTGTGTTTCGTGAACTCATCGCAAGTCCATCATCTTCTCTTACAATAGGGCATGGAACAATAATAACCTTAGAGCCAATTTGACAAACCATATCTTTTACAATTGCTAATTGCTGGAAGTCTTTTTCTCCAAAATAGGCTCTATCGGGCTTAACCCAATCAAACAAACGACTAACAATTATTGCTACTCCATTAAAATGTCCTGGTCTTTGCTTGCCTTCCATAACCTCTTCCAACTTACCAAAAGAGAATTTTTCTTTAGGCTCTTCTTTATAAACTTCTTCTGCAAGAGGAGAGAACATAACATCACAGCCATTTTCTTCTAAAAGTATGGAGTCTTTATCCAAATCACGAGGATATTTCTCTAAGTCTTCCTTATTGTTGAACTGAATTGGATTTACAAACACGCTACATATAACTATGTCATTCTCTTCTCTGGCTCTTTTAACTAAGGAAATATGTCCTTTGTGCAAGGCTCCCATAGTAGGGACAAAACCAATGGTCTTATTATTTGCTTTTATGCTTTCTATGTATTCTTGTAAGTCTTGAATTTTATTGATTATCTTCATCTGTTACGTCTTCGTAGTCTGTATATTCTGTTGATTCTTGGTTGTCGTTTCGTTTATTAATCTCATCTTGCAATTTCTTCCTTGCTGTGTGAATCTTTATAGGTATGTCAATAAGATAAGAAAGGAAGGTTATGATTATACTAAACAAAATGGCGTCCCAAAATCCATTAACTTCAAATCCGCTTAAAAAGGAACTTGTAAGAAGAATAATTATTGCATTTATTACTAAGGTAAAGAGTCCTAAGGTAAAAACCATAAGAGGTATTGAGATAAAAACCAGTATGGGTCTAATAAATGCGTTAAGAAGGCTAATGATTATTGCAGCTAAAATGGCGTCTTTGGCTGAATCTATTTGAGCTATTGAAAACAAATAGCATGTTATTAGAATAGCAAGAGCCATAACTAAAACCTTTACCCAAAACCTTATACTTGTTATAGGAGGGTTATCATTAGAGAAGTTAATATTTATATGTGGCATTTTCTTATATGTATAAAATTAGTGTGCAAAGATAATAATAAAAAATTAATGCGTAAGTTTGCAAAAATATTTTACTATAAATCAAAATCGATTATGGCAGAAAAATATAATGCATCAAATGTATCAGTTGAACAGATATTAAACTATATAAAGTCAGATGAAATAGCAATACCAGAGATACAAAGACCATTTGTATGGAAACCTAAACAAGTTAGAGATTTAATAGATTCGCTTTATACAGGTTATCCAACAGGCTATTTAATTATTTCACAAAGTCCAAATATGAAATTAAAAGATGGTTCTCTTTCTGAAGGTAAAAAGATAATGATTGATGGACAACAAAGAGTTACTGCTCTTATGACAGCTATTATGGGTGAAGAGATAATTGATTCTAATTTTGAGAAGAAGAGAATAAAAATTTCTTTTAATCCTTTAGCTGTAGATACAGATGAAGTATTTAAAGTTCAAGATAATGCAATATTAAAAGATAAGAAATGGATTGTTGATATTGCTGATATATTTAAATCAGACTTTAAACGAGGTAGTTTTGTTTCTAATTATATTGATTTAAATCCAGAGATGGATTCAGATAGATTACATGATATATTAGATGATTTGATTGGGATAAAAAATAGACAAATAGGAATAATTACTCTAGATAAAGGACTAACAATTGATGAGGTAACAGAAATTTTTATTAGAATAAATAGTCAAGGAACTAAGTTAAATCAATCTGACTTTGCAATGTCTAAAATTGCAGCTAATGTTACTTATGGGGGCAATACTTTAAGAAAAGCAATAGATTATTTTTCTCGTTTATCTGTTCAGCCAGAATGGTATAAAGACATGATAAAAGATAAAGAATTTATGCAAACAGATTTTGTTCGTTATATAAAATGGCTCAAAAACGATAAAGAAAGTATTTTTGAACCTAGTTATGGAGATATATTAAGAGTTTCGTTTATGTATAAGTTTGGTAGGGGAAAAATGAAAGATTTAGTTAGTTTGCTTGGAGGACGAGATTTTGAAACAAGAGATTATAAAGAAGAAATAGCAGAAGAATCATTTGAAAAACTGACTAAAGGTGTCATTGATTTTATGAATGAACATTCTTTTTCTAACTTTTCTTTATCAATAAAACTTGCTGGTTTTATTTCAAGTAAGTTGATAAATTCTCAAATGACTTTGGATTTTGCATATACTCTCTATTTAATTTTAAATAACGATACTTCAATTGATAAAGCATTAATTAAACATTATGTTTCAAAATGGTATGTTTTTTCAACATTAACAAGTAGATATATTACTTCTCCAGAGTCTGTCATGGATTTAGATATAAGAAAAATCTCGGAGAAAGGGTTTTTAGAATATTTTAATGAAATTGAAGAGGCAAATTTGTCTGATACATTTTGGAATATAGGTTTAGTTCAAAGTTTAGAGACATCTGCAATAAATAGCCCTTTCTTTAATGTGTTTTTAGCTGCACAAGTTCATGGTAGTGATAATTCTTTATTTATGAATGGTACAAAAGTAAGAGATTTAATAACTACAATAGGAGATGTTCATCATATATTTCCTAAAGCATATTTACAAAAGAATGGAATAAAAGACAAATCAAAATATAATCAAATTGCTAATTATACTTATCTAGATACACAAACAAATATTTCTATTGGAGATAAAGCTCCAAAGGATTATTTTAATACTGTATTTATACAATGTAATACTAAAGATATTAAGTACGGAAATATTTCAGATATAAACATTTTGAAAAATAATCTTGAAGTAAATTGTATTCCAGAAAAAATTATTAATATGGAAGCAAAAGATTATGATGATTTTCTTTTAGAAAGAAGAAAATTAATGGCACAAAAAATTAAAAAATATTATCAATCTTTATAATGTAATTATGAACAAAGCAAGAGAAAACAAACCACATATTGGAGTCTTTGGAAGATGTAATGTTGGGAAAAGTACGTTGATTAATAGTCTTGTTGGGCAAGAAATATCAATTGTTAGTTCTTTGGCAGGGACAACTACTGATGCGGTCAAAAAGACAATGGAGATTAAGGGTATTGGTGCTGTTGTTTTGATTGATACGGCAGGAATAGATGATGTTACGGAGTTAGGAAAACAAAGAGTTAAAAAGGCTTATGAGGTTTTTTCGCAAATAGATTTGGCTATTATAGCTTTTAATAATGATTTTGGAAAGGAAGAGGCTAAGCTAATAAGAACAAGTGAGAAGCTAAAAGTGCCTTATATCTTGGTTTTTACTAAGAGTGATTTAAATCCACTAAGAAAAGATTTAAAGGTAACGATAGAGAAGAAATATAATCAAAGGATAGTTGAGTTTAGTCAGGATTCTAAGAAATATGTTGAGGCTCTTACCAAGCAAATCACAAATACTCTTCCTCCTTCTTCCTATCAAAGAAAAGGAATACTGACAGGGCTTATAAAGAAAAATTCAGTTGTCTTGCTTGTAACTCCAATTGATGCTGCTGCTCCAGAAGGACGACTTATATTGCCACAGGTACAACTTATTAGAGATGTTTTAGACCATGATGCTATTACAATTGTTGTGAAGGAAACAGAGCTTGAATATACTTTAAAGAATATATATCCTAATCCTGACTTGGTTATAACGGATAGTCAGGTTTTTGATTACGTTAATAATATTGTTGATGAAAAGATACCGCTTACAAGTTTTTCTATTGTGCTTGCAAGACTTAAAGGAGCTTTTGAGGAATATGTTAAAGGTACTCCACAGCTTGACAATCTAAAAAATGGAGACAGGATACTTATGTTGGAGTCTTGCGCTCATCAGCCTACTTGTGAGGATATTGGAAGGGTTAAGCTTCCTAAAATGATAAGAAACTATTCTAAGAAGGACTTGGAGTTTGATGTTGTGGCAGGGCTTACTCCTTTTCCAAGACCAGTTACAGATTATGCAATGGTAATTCAATGTGGAGGATGTGTTGCAACAGAAAAGCAGTTACAGAGTAGGTTGTTGCCTGTTATTGAAGCTAAGGTGCCTGTTTCAAACTATGGAATCTCAATTGCTTATATGAATGGAATATTTAGAAGAGCAACAAAGATGTTTGTCAAAAAATAGTAGTAATAGTTTATATTAAAAAATAAAGTACTATCTTTGAAAGCTAATTTATGGTGTATTTCTAATGAAAAAGCTTGTAATTATTATTCTTAGTGTTTTGTTTCTTAGTTCATGCTCAAATGCTTTATATAAGTATTATGATTATGATAATCTTTTGTATGCCTATGGTACAAGAGATTTTTCTGAAAAAGAAATAAAAAGATTTTCACGACAATACGCTAAAATAGTTGAATCTCCAAAGGGTAAACGCAAACTTCCACCTCCAGGAACCTGTGTTGAGTATGCTCTTTTGCTATTCCAACAAGGTAAAACCAAAGAAGCTAAGGAGTTTTTAGTAAAAGAAACTGTCTATTACCCCGAATCACAAACCTATGTTGATTTACTTGTAAAGAAACTTGGACTATGAGAAAGATACTTTTAATACTGACTACTATATATTTGTTTGTAAGTTGTAATCTTGCCAAAGACGTTATAGAAAAAAATATGCCTAAGGAAAAAGATTCAACAGAAGATGTTATATCCAGCATCACAGGAGAAAAGAAAGAAGTGGTAGCAGATACAAATATTATACGTTTAAGTAAAAAAGAAATTAAGAAACTAAAGAAAGAAAGAGAGCGTCAAGAGAAGATAGCAGCTGGTGATACTCTTGGTTTTGTAAAGAAAACTTGGTATAAATATTTTCCTAAAAGAGAAGACAGGATAATCTCTTATCCTCTTATGTATTCTCAGCAACCCAAAACAATACTTCTTGTTTATCCATGGAACAGGTCAAAAAATTTAGCAGCGTCCGAAATGTTTCTTATCAATATTTCAAAAGAATTGAGCCTTAAAGGTTATTATGTATTGCCACCAATGATAACTATGAGCCTTCATAATGAGGATACAATGTTTTCTTCTCAATATCTAAAACCAAATGATGTGAAGAAATATAAGCAGGAGTATGGAGCTGATGCTGTTTTGTTCCTTACAATTTATAGTCTAAATAAGCCTTGGTGGTCAACAAATATTAATTCTGTTGCAGAATACAATCTAATTTCTACCACGACATCTGACACCCTTTTCAATAGAAAGGCAGATTTTAACTACGATAGTCCAATCCCTCCATATAAGGTAGTGAAATCACAAGATACCTACGAAATGGAGCCAAGAACTATTCCTCTCTTTGGAACTTGTTATCAGATGCAAAGATATGTCTTTATGGATTTTCCTTACGGACCATATCATAAGAAATATATGAAAGACAAGAAGAAATTCTCTTATCAAAGAGAGATGAAGTATAAGGTTGATGCGAGACCAAGTTAGGATGAGAATGAAAGTTAAGACAGCTTTTTTTTGTAAGGAGTGTGGAGCTCAGTCTTCAAGTTGGATAGGTAAATGTCCTCAATGTGGAGCATGGAACTCCTATCAGGAGGAAGTTATAGAAAGAGAAGGCGAAAGCAAATACAATAAAAAGAAACAAAAAACTTCTTCCAAGCCACAAATTATTAATGATATTAGCTTTTCACAAGAAAAGAGAATAGATACATATAATACTGAACTTAACAGAGTTTTGGGAGGAGGATTGGTTTTGGGTTCTGTGATATTGGTTGGAGGAGAACCAGGGATAGGGAAAAGTACTCTTCTATTACAGGTAGCATTAAACGCTAAGGACAGGAAAATACTATATGTTAGTGGAGAGGAAAGCCTTCAGCAAATCAAGCTTAGGGCAGATAGGGTAGAGGGAGAGAATAATAATTGCTACATACTTACCGAAACAAATATTCAATCAATATTTGAACATTGTGATGATTTGAAGCCAGATATTATAATTATAGATTCTATTCAAACCATCACAACTGATTATATCGAATCTTCAGCAGGGAGCATTTCACAGATTAGAGAATGTGCAGGAGAACTGCAAAGGTATGCAAAGACTACTGGCTCTGCAGTTTTTTTGGTAGGACATATTACTAAAGATGGCTCTATTGCAGGACCAAAGATATTGGAACATATTGTTGATACAGTTTTGCAGTTTGAAGGAGATAGAAACTATGGCTATCGTATGCTTCGCTCTGTAAAGAATCGTTTTGGCTCTACAAGTGAGTTGGGAATTTATGAAATGCAATCCACAGGACTAAGAGAAGTAAGCAATCCTTCCGAAATACTACTTTCTCAAAGAGATGAAGCCCTTAGTGGAACGGCAATAGCTGCAACAATGGAAGGTACAAGACCAATATTGATAGAAACACAAGCCTTGGTTGCCAACTCCAATTATGGAACAGGACAAAGAACTTCCACAGGATTTGACCTTAGACGTCTTTCAATGCTTTTGGCTGTTTTGGAAAAAAGAGCAGGCTTTAGATTAACCAATAAAGACGTATTTCTAAATATAGCAGGAGGAATTAGAGTTGATGACCCAGCAATTGATTTGGCTGTTGTTGTAAGTATAGTATCCTCATTGGAGGATATTTCTATAAGCAGTCAATATTGCTTTGCTTCAGAGATAGGGCTTAGTGGAGAGCTAAGACCTATTGTTAGAGTAGACCAAAGAATAGCCGAAGCAGATAAATTGGGTTTTGAGAAAATATTTATCTCAAAATATAATACCAAAGGCTTAGATACTTCAAGATACAAGATAGAAATCATTCCTCTTGCCAACCTTGAAGATGTTATTAGATACGTATTCGCATAAAAATAATATAACAAAAAAACATGAGAAAATTATCACTAATTATCTTAACTCTAATATTAAGTTTAGGGTTAAAGGCACAAAGTCCAAGTGTTGCAATAACAATTAATAGCACAACACAATTTGAGGTAAATGCAAGTTTCGTAAAGAATGATGCTTGTCAAAAATATTCTATTTTAATGGCTACAGAAGCAGAAATGCAAGGCTATGTATCAATGTTTGGAACTCCATTAGAAACCCTTATTGCATCTTGGGGTATTACCTACACAACAGATTCAACTTATACATGGACAGATATGATTCCAAATACAGAGTATACTGTTTATGCATTAGCAATTGGAGCTACAGACTCAGTTTTATATCAAACAACAGCAACAACACTTTCTACTGGTTCAACAGGAGTTTCAACAATATCAGTTGCAGTGCTTGATATAACAATAAATTCTGTTAGAATGATTTGTACTCCAGATACTAATACTGCAGTTTTTTATGATGGTATTATTAGAAAATCATATGCAGATAGTTTAGGAGTTGATTCAACCGTAGCCTTATTATTAGAAGCAAGTGCCTTTTATCCAAATTATGAAACAGATGATTGGGTATGGCAAGACTTAGAGCCTTCAACAGAGTATTATGCTATAGCAATAGGTAAAAATGTATTAGATGAGTGGGGAGATACAACAATTGTAAGCTTTGCAACCCTTGATAATGTATCTTTAGCTAAGGAAATAAATCTTGAAGAAGGAATAAAGGTTTATCCAAATCCAACAAGAGGAGAGTTGAACTATGAGGTAAATAATGATTACGATAATCTAAGTATTTATGATATTAAAGGAAACTTAGTTTATACAGAAACATTTAAGCAAAAACAAGATAAATTAGATGTTTCTAAGTTAAATAATGGTATTTACTTTTTGTATTTCTCTAAGGAAGGTATTGTAGGAAGAGCAACTAAAGTTGTTATTCAGAAATAAAAGTCAAGTTTATTTTTTAATAAGCTAAGCTTTTATAAATTTAATCTTCGTTTACGAAGTAAAAAGCCACCTCATTTTAATGAGATGGCTTTTTTTGTTATAGTGATTATTATAGAGAAAATTTGGTTTTGTTGGTGGTGTTTTCAAAATTATACTATCTTTGCCAAAGTTTTTAAGGGGATTTAGCTCATATGGCTAGAGCGTTTGACTGGCAGTCAAAAGGTGAGGGGTTCGATTCCCCTAATCTCCACAGTTTACATAAAAAAAGAGACGAAACTCAATGTTTCGTCTCTTTGTGTTTATTGGAATTGATAATCCTATCTGGTAATTATCATCTTCTTGGTTATTTTCTTGCCTTCAAATTCCATTGCATAGTAGTAGATACCTTGTGGAAGGTTGAGTTTGTCAAGTAATATTTCGTGTTTTCCTTCAGTGTAGGTCTTGTTCTCACTAATTATGAGTTGTCCCATATTGTTTATAACTATAAAGCGAGTCTTTCCTGCTCTTGGAAGATTAAAGGCAATGGTTGTTGAATTGGTTAATGGATTAGGAACGTTTTGGCTTAGTGAAAATTCATTAACCTCTGGTTCTTTATCTAATCCTATTATATCAACAACTTTATAAATATTTGTAGTATCGTTAGAGCGGTCTGCATCATAAGGATAGTCAACCCATGCTACTATATTATAGATACCATTATCTACTCGTGGTATTCTTTGATTAAAGGTCATGTAGTATATTTGATTATGATTTGGTTCTCCATATCTCCAATCAAATGATTCTACTACAGGGTTGAGCCAATCTCCATTAATTACATATCCTGCATTTACATTTATAGGTACTCCAAGGGTTCCTATATTTCTTGCTCTAAGTTGTACTCTTGACATAGGGTCTGATGTGTTTTCAATAAGAATTGTATCGGCTCTTGCATCTCTTCGTCCAATAAACATTGTGCAGGTTGTGTCATTGTCTCTATTATTATCATTAGGTATTTTTACATATCCACAAATTCCAAAATAAGGTGCATTTGCTCTTGGCAGTGTTCTTGAGAAATAATGGTGTCCCAATTGTCCTGAAACCAAAGTGCCATTATTACGATATGCTTCCTCAAAGGCATTTGTTCTGTCTCCATTGTAGTAATAACCAACAATTATGCTGTCAAGTCCTACTGAACTATTGTTGGAGAAAGTAAGCTGTACTCCAAGGTGATTAGTTTCGTAGTCGTCAATAGTTATATGTTTTGCTTCAAGGTCTTTTGTAGAAATAGCTCCTAATACCCTTCTAAATAATGTGTCATTATATCTATAATAGTCTCCATCAAGTGCTGTCCATACCTTTAAGTTAGTTGTTCCATAGGAAGAATGGAATGGAGTTTGGAAAGTGTATCTATATTGTTCATTATGATATAATGGAGGGTTGAAGTTTATTACTTCTTGAACAGCATCGTGTCCAGGTAATTTATATACCACAGGTAGTTGTGATATGGCATCTATTCCCAAGTTTTGAACTTGGATAACAACATTTATATCATTATTTGCAACCACTGTTTCTTCTGGCTCAAGAATATCAATAAGCTTAATATCTTTTTGTAGAGGTCCAATAACAATGGCTTCACATAATGAGTCGTTATCAGAATAAATGTCAGTAGGATTAAGACGTGTGAATGCACAAATATTAAATGGATTAGGTAAACTGTCAGCTACCACTCTTCCGCCAGTGAATGTGTAATCATAGGTTGCTCTTGGCTCTAGGCCTTCAGGTAAATGTACTTCTTCACATCTTGGAATATACATTCCTTCTGCAATATAGCAAACAGAGAAGTTATAAAGTTTTTCTGAACCATAATTTCTTACTGTAACTTTAGGTTTAAATTCTGAACCATAAGTAGGGATAGGGTCTGGTGTTAGTTCAATTTTTACAACTCCTGCATCTTGAGGTCTTAAAGCTCTTTTTATACGGAAATTATCAATTGCAATTCCATCATTAACTGATGAAGCAGAACGGAATACAAAACGGAACTGAATTTTATTTCCCAAGAAACGAGCAATACTTTGTAAAGAGAACATGTGCTCTGTCCAATTGGCTGTGTTTATAAATCTATTTGAGTCATGGTTATACCAATTTTTTGCAGCTGGATCATTCAACACTCCTAAACGAGACCAAGATTCTCCATGTTTAGTATAGTCAATATATACATAAGTTCCTGAATTTATTGCTCTACGCATCATAAATGTTAACGTATCTGGCTTGATAATTCCTATATCAAAAATAGGAGAATATAAGATACTTTCATTGTTAGCAGGGTGTTTTCCTGAAAGTTTGGTTTTCCAGCAGTTTGGAGTTGAGTATGGACCTTTAATTGTTATGTTTGTAGAGTCAGGTGTTCCAAATTCCCAACAATTGTCTGGAAGTAGAGGATTGCTGTTTGGAGCATAAAAGTCATCGTATCCTTCATCGTCAAATTGAGTTGCGTAAGGAATGGTATATGTTTTGATAATATAAGTATTTCTTCTAATAGTATCATTTGGATGATAAGTATCTCCATCAGCATCTACCCATGCAACAAAACGAGTTAATCCAGTTGGAATAACAGCATTAGCCCTAAGAGTAATTTCAGTTCTTTCTGCAGGAGCAAGAGAACCAGTCCAGTTTAAAATATCAGGAGTATCATTCATTGTCCAGTGTATTGTTGCACTATTTAATGTGCTTGTACCTGTATTTCTTAAAACAACCCTTATATCATTTGTTTGCTGACTTAAGAATTCTTCAGGGTAGGTAAATTTAACTAATTCTGCATTTACAGGTGAAGTACTTCTGATAAGAACCTTGTAATCTTCAACTTCACCAAGATTAGGAGATTCATTTCCTTCAAAAGGAGCATTTCCTCTACCTTGCCATAGGATTATTCTCATTCTTGTATGACCATTTATTGTATTAGCAGGAACATTAATCCTTCCTTTAGCAATAGTATTTGAAGTAATAGTATCATTGAAAACTAATTCTGTAGATTCAAAAATACCATTTCTATCCCAGTCAATAAATACTCTAACCCAGCCTCCTAATTCATCTTCAGTTTCAAGATTTGAAGGTTTTGCAGCATGAATATATATTGAGTCGTATATGCCTTTAAATAAGGTAACAGGAGCAATGCTATTAGTGTAGTCGGAATATGCAATTCCAGAGTTATTAGAAGCATTATCCATATTTCCTAATTGAACTCTTGTAATATCTAATGAATTAGCATTAGCTGCAGCAGAAGCAGGATATATAGTATTTCCATTTTTAGGCTTTACTAACCAAATTGCAGATGTGTCATTAACTTCAATAAGGTCATTAGGAACTTTTACCCAAGCACGAACTCTATAATTACTTAATGAACTAAAGTCAGCTAATGAATCAAACTTATAAATCAAATGTCCATTACGAGCAACAGTTGCTGTACAACGTTCTGTAACATTGATTATAGGAGAGTTGGCAGGAGTAACCTTTTGAATACTATAAGTTATATCAAAGTTTTGCATTGGCATTGTACCATAATTTGAAACCTTAACCTTTATAGTATCAGCATTAGTCATATATACCCATCCTTCTTGAGGAGGTTCCACAGGTCCTTGATTTTCTAAGCCAATTGCAGCTCCATCAATTGGGGAACGGTCTAATAAAGTAACCCTTATAGGAGTATAGTAACTTTCACAAGGGAACGAACCACTTAAGTTAACTCTTACATAGAATGTTGAATCAACAAATAGTTGAGAAGTTTTATATTTCATAGACTGAGCATAATTATTTGGAGCATAGAAAGGAGTTGAATTAGAGTCTGCAAACCATTTAATAGGATAGCTGTTTATTTGAGAAGCCCATGGCTCAGCCCAAGTACCGTAGTGAATAGCTGTATCGTGAGTAATTGGTGCTGGAGGAGAAACACGTGAAGTAACATTAATGTACAAGGATGTATCATTAACCTTAACATTATCCTTATTAAAGGAAATAAATGTTCTTAGTCTCCAAATAGTATCAGTAAGTCCGAGAGGGTAAAAATTAGCTAATGTATTGAAAGTATAAACAAATTGTTGGTTCTTGTGAAGAGCTGTCCAATCAGTGGTTCCATCATTATAAGGAGTAGTAGGAGATATTAGTAATAATTCTCTTGCAAAGATATTAGGTCTTCCTTCAACTTCGTAGTTTAGCCAAATAGAGTCATTCAAACCAATGCTTTTCTCACCAACATTCTTAATAGTCATTTTAACTTGAGTTTGGTATAGTTTACATCTTTCTGTTATTGGTACTGTGTTTACATCTTGAAGATTATATGCAGGAATTACACAAAGATTAGCATGTATTGTATCGTTAATTTGAATTGTGTCACCATAAACAGTAGTGTAAACGCATATATGGAGCTTATCATTGATATTTCTAAAATGTAAAGGAGGATAAAGTTTGTCAGTTAGAGTGAAGTCTCTGGTATCTAACGAAGATATGCTTTCAACAAAGGATTCTGTGATAGTTTGAATAATATGAGTTGTGTCAGCATTGAATTTTAGTACAGCAGTAATCCTTAAACTGTCAATTCCATATAATCCAAAGTTTTTAACTCTTGCAGATATAGTTACTGGGTCGTTTTCTAAAGTACATATTGTAGTGTCAGGTAAAAGTATTGTAGTAGGTCCAAAGTCAATATTTGAGAACTGGAACTCATAAGCTCCAATTGTTGGACGAGGAGACATTGGTCTGAAGTTTCCTAAAATATCGCTTGAATATCCATCAAGTGGCTCAGCTGCTCTAACAATTTCAGAAGGATAAATAATGCTTAAAAGAGAATCACTAGCAAATGGATTGCTAGCAGATATTGACATTAGGTCTTGTGAATTAGCTGTTTGTAGAGCTTCTACTGTTTGTTTGTTTCCTAACCAATATATTAGGTTATTTCCATTAGCGAAGTAATTATTATTGTTTGAAGTCATTACTTGGGTTGCAGGATTATTTACATAGTAAGCAAAGCCTTTACCCATATTTTCAAGGTTATTATTAAGTACTCTAATATTTGAACCATTCATTCCTATATTCAAACATTTTGAATTAGCACTGAAATTACTTGCTCTTACCTTAATTGTATTATAGTAAATATTGACATTTTGAACAGTATCTAAGTTTAATCCTGTATATAGTAAGGCTCTGGAAGTATAAGTGCCACTTAATGAAATTGCGTTATTAGCAATTACAGCAGGAGAAAATGCAGTTGTGTAGGCTTTCTTTACATCAATACCTACTCTGGCAGCAGTTCCACCTTCAAGATAAATGTCATTTTTAGTAATTTCTAATACGTCATTGATAGTAGAAACGGCTAATGCTGTAGAAAGATTTGCGTTAGCATATTGTCTGAATTTATTATAAGAAACATATACTTCATTTATTCCACGAACATCAACACCTCTGAAAGCAAAGTTATTGAAGAAACAGTTAGTAATACTTAATCTGGAAGAATTAGAGTCAGGTAAATTGGAGTATATACTGTTTGCACCACCCTTAAAGTGTATGTTGTTGAATGAGATATTATCATTCTTTCCATCAATATTAATAAGTTTAGTAATTTCTCTATTCGGATTAGTTGTTGGAGGAGACATAATCTCTATTCCATCAAAGCTTATATTTGAAGAGTTATTTGTAATATCAACAACAGAATGTAAAGAGTCTGTGAAACTATTTATTGTGAGATTTTCAAAATTAATATTAGAAGCACCATCTAATTTCAAAACGAATTTTTCAGCATTTGTATCTGCATCATAAGTTAAAATAACGGCACTACTATCTGCACCATTACCTCTAAAAGTAATTGTATTTCCGTTTTCTGTACCTGCAATTATTGGAATAGTTAATTGTTCATCATATGTGTTTGGATTAATATCAAAAACAACATTACCACAAATACCAGAATTGATTAATGCACTTATAGCATTATTTATCGTGTTATAATCAGCTCCTGCACCTCCAATTGTAAAGTGAGTTGTAGTTACATCATTACCAATACAAGCAGAAAATTCAAAGCTTGTAGTATCATTTGAATGTAAAGAATCACAAGCAAGGTCTGTCCAAGCTTTAATAGTATTTATTCCTGAAATAAATGTGTAGTTTCCAATATTAACAGATATAGTATCAAGAGGTAATAAGTTTCCATTCCACATATAAGGAGTTTGAGCTACTCCGTTAATCTCCCAATTTATAGGAATAGAGTCTAGATTTGCAGAACCATAGTTTTTCAATCTTACATTAATAGGAATAGATACACCAGACATTACTATTGAAGTAGATGGATTAGTTATTTCTAATAAACCTGCCTCACAGTCAGGAGCAGGAGCAACATTTACAACAACAGGAGTTCTTACGCTAGCACATCCAAACTTATCAATATCAAAACGAGTATTAGGTCTAAGTCTAATGTTTGGCTGACTAGATGAACCCATCCAAGCACAAGCATTTATTGTATTATTTCTGTATGATAGTGTGGAATTGAAAGTGGTTGCAGTGTATCTTGTTCTAACAGATCTAGCATTAGACTCTTGCCTTGAAAAACAAATTTCAACAACTAAATTTGAGATTCCATCATAATAGAAAGGTTCATTGAATTGAAGATTTCTCCAACCATAATCTGAACTAGTGTTTGTAATAATAACAGTATCATTAAATACTTCAGTTAATCCTGTTACCCATGTTGTTAGGGCTTCTTCGTTAGTAGTACCTATTTTTACAGTGTAGTCTGTAAGTGTAGCAACTCCAGTAGCACTTACAATGTCAAACATAATACTATTAATATTTCCTTCAACAAATCCCGAATCTCTTAATTCAGATGCTTTGTATAGGTATTGTTCTTTGACATTTTTTATAGTGCCATTAAATGGAGCAGGGTAGCCAGTATTAGGATTTGAAGTTGTAGCACCTCCTAATTGAATTGTGTCATATTCAAGTAACATTGCTCCAACATAGAATGTGTCATTTTCATATAGAATAGGTGTAACATAAGTAGTTCTATCTAATTCATTGATAGTTGTAGGGTTCTTATACCAAATCAAAACATCAGAAGCATTGTGAGCTGTCGCAGTTAGAGTATCTGAGCTAGCATAAGGAATAGATATATTAGAAGCAATTGGAGCATAAGGAGTCATTAAAGAAGTTATTTGCATTCTTGCAGTGTCATTTAAGTGAATGACATCTCCACTATGATTTGAATGACATACTATATTAAATGTTTTGTCTGAAGTGTTTGAAGCTAAATTAATGGTTTGAGGTATTGTATAAGTAATAGTGTCATTTGGATTCACAGCAATATTACATGTGTCGTATATTGTTGATAATAATGTGTTGCCTTCATAAACCATCAATACCAAAGGAGTAGAAGTACAGGTGCTAACTCCAGTATTTATTATTTTAACTTCTACTTGTTCATCGGTAAGAGTACATACAGATGCTTTATTAACGCCAACTAATTTAATAGAGGCAACACCTGGGTCTATTGTAGGGATACCATTAACAATAACATTATAAGGTGATTTAAAGCCAAAACATCCATTATCTCTTTTCCATATTTGAGAAGTATCTATGGTACTTATTGTAAGAGGGAGAGTACTTGTTGAGGCAAACCATCCATTTGAATCAACAGCACTTCTGTTTGTTCTAATAAGTCCTGCAGTATTATTTGGAATCATAGTTCCTGGTCCAGTCCATACAGATGCAGGAACGTTGGTTCCAGCGTTAAATACAGCTCCATTATAGGTAACAGCATCAATTATGCTTCCAGAAGCATCTTTTAATATAAATCCAACTTTTGAGAGAGCAGAAAAACCACTTCCTGAACCAACATATATGTATTTTGAAGAGTCTAAACTTGTTCCATTAGCAATTTGAAGAACAACAGATGTGTTAGGTTGTATTGTATAGTCTCCAAAAGTAACTGTTTTATTCATATTTGTACCAAGAGCAGTACTATTACTTATCGTATAAGCAAGTTGATAACCATTGAGATTAATAGCTCCATTTCCATAGTTTGATAATTCAATTGCATTATTTGCATTAACCCAAGTAGGTAAGTCTATGGTTTGACCAATTGCACTTGATAGACGAGATATTTGAATTTCAGAAATCTTAAGCATAGGAATTTCTTCTTTCCTTGAGAAATAAAATACAGTATCACTATATAGTTGAGTTGTTTGATAAGAATGAGATTTTAAGAATGGAATTTGAGCATCCATATCGTAGAACCAATAAATTGAATCATTGGAAGTGATAGATAATAAAGCAGAATCACCATAGTTAATTGTATCATTTTGTGCAGGTAGTGCTGATAGTTGAGCTCTTGAGTTTACATAAAATAGAGTAGTATCATTAGTTCTTACTGTATCTGCTGCCAATCTTGAAAAAGCAGTTGCCTTAAATACTCTGTCAGTTGTTGTAACTCCAAAATTATAAGGGTTTCTAAATCTATATGTGTAAACAGTGTCTGGCTGTACAGCGAAATGGATTGTGTCTTTTTGAGTTGCAGGTATTGTTGTATTATCAATTTTATACCATAATTGTAATAGGTCAGCCGCAATGATATTATTACTTATGTTTTTAAAGTTAACATTAATATATTCATTTCCTAAACCACAAGCAGAATAAGTGCTTTTCCCATCTGCATCAATGATTTCTTCTCCCTTATCTATCCATGCTCTAATAACGTGAATATTGCTTGGTGGAGGACTGAATTCATGAGCTCCAATACATGGTTGGGTTGTAGGACGAGGATTATTACTAAAGTCATCTGTAATACCTGCTATAGGAGTACCCTTATAACAAACATAGGTGTTAGATGTAATTAAATTTTCAAAAGCAAAGAATAATGGTCCATAAACACTACTTGCTACATCTCCACTTCCTCCTAAAGCTGTATTCCAAGCTTCAAGTGTTGAGCAGTTTGTTGTGTTATATCTCCACATAATAGAGCTTGGATTGGAAGACATTGTGTTTGCTTTGTAGTAAATATTATTACTGAAATTAACTATTGATTGAGTTGTAGGTTGTGCTTGAACAGCAAGTCCAAACCCATCACTTACCACAATATTATTTTTCACATCAATATTAGTTAAAGCTTGAGAAGCATTACCAATAGCCATGCCAACAGCCATTAATCCTGCATAACCCAAATCACGAGCATAAATATTATTATAAGCCACCTTTACATCAGAACCAGACATAAGGTTTACTCCAAAAATATTTGTTGTTTGAGAAGTAGGGTTTCCATTATGAAGGCTAATCTTATTGTTTGCAATGATAGAAGGAATAGCATCTTGTAAAGCATTACTTATTCCAATTGCACTAACATTATTTATAACAAATTTATTTTTAATAACCTTAAACTTCTTGGAAGAAGTAAGCATTATATTGTAGTTAGTAGTTGCGAGCGTAGTCCTATTATTTATAAAATCATTTTTTTCAATAGTTATGTTTTGTGCATAACTAACAGCTATCAATTCATTTAAGTAATTGTTAAATGAAGACTTTCTAATTGTAATTCCTTCTGTCAAACTTGTAGGAGAGCTTCCTTGAATAAATATATGTTTATTTGACACACTACCATCAAACTTGCAACTATCAATAAGAATGTTTTTTGCTGCACCTATATTGATAAAATTATATGGTGTTACAGTATTATTAGGATTTATCAAGAAACCACAATTATAAAACTCAATATCGGATGTTTGATTATTCATGTGGATAAGAGTTGCATTTCCTGGACGAATAGTGTCATTCACTATTGCATAGTTATCGGTTGAATAGAAGTTTATTCTGTTAAACTTATAATACTTAGCTCCAGAAAAATCAAAACTCCTATTTGTTGTTTGTGTTGGCTTAAAATTAACATATTGTGTTGGAGAAGCACTTTCAAACTTTATATAATTAGTTGCGGAAATACCTGGTATATTTGTTGGGAATGCCAATGTATCAGTATAATATGTATTTTCAGGAAGATTCAACACTTTAAATGTTACCGCACCTCCAACTCCACATTCGCTAAGCATTCTAAATACTTCATAGAAACTTCTAAAAGTTCTTTCAGGAGTAATTCCCGTAACATTTCCAATGGCATACGTACCACTCATTGGTCCTGCACAAGAAGTAATTCCAAAGTAAGCAGTGTCATTAGCTGGCTCCCAATCAATTTTTCCAATTATTGAATCTGTCCATACTTTTAATAAGTGAAAACCAGGAGAAAAAGTTAAACCTCCAGAAAGAGTATAATTGACAGATGTATGACCATTATATACGGCACTTGGAGCTAAAATACCGTTCCAAGTTCCTTTGTTTTGAGGTGTTCCATCATCAATTTGAGAATATAAAATCACACTTCTTACAGTATCTGAACCATAATTATTAATTTTAATATTAACAGGGGTATTTACATTGGCAGTAACAGAAAGATTAGCAGGAGTTAATAATATGTTATCTGCACCAACGTCATCTTTTAAAATACAGTCTTTTTTGAAAATAAACTTAAAGTTAGGTCTATAATTTATTTGACCATCAGCAGTATTAAAAGGTGAATTACAAGCATTAGTAAATCCTACCGTACTATACATTTGTCCTGTTTGACATCCAGAAGGAGTGGTAATACTTTCTATTCTTGTGGTTCCTCCTGTTGTATTACTAGTTCCATTATCCCAACAAACCTTTATTAGAATATCACTTTCTCCATCCCATATAAAATAATCATCAAAATTTAATTGATGTTCTCCAACAGCAGGAGCAAGCATTTGGACAGGTCCCATAACTTGTTGCATGATTCCTGAGTAAGGGTTTATTCCCGAAAGTATTGCACTTGGGTCAAGATTGGTCATATAAACGCTAAAATCAGACATATAAAATGTTGGTGAAGCCTGAGTTACCTTATAGCCCAAACTAAATAGTTTACCAGATTTAAAACCTTTGGCTATAAGTTCACTTGCTTTATACCTAAACTGATACATATTTCTTGCAGCATTGGTTTTCATCATTATTTCCTGACTTGAAATACCAGTAGTTTGCAAGGTCATTGAAGTATCAATACTTCTTATACTTTTGAATTTATTCCAACTATTATAAGTATAAGGATAGGTTGTTTTATTGAATACCAAATCATTTGCTACAATTCTCCAATGAGTAATAGAATCAAAGCCATTAAAAGGAATAAATCCTATATAACGTCCATTGGAATCTCCTAAAGTAGCCCTATATATAGTTGGGTTATTTCCAAACTTATACTCAACATAAATTGAGTCTGCAATAGTAGGGGGAGCTGACTGAAGGAAACCTATTATAGCTTCAATTTTAACATCATTACAATTTGGATAATTATATACTTTTGGAGCTATAATATTTTGGCTACTTAATTGAGGGATTCTTACAGTATGAGTTGATGTGGCAGCTTGATAAACTCTAAAATCATCAATATACCAGCCAGAGAAAGTGTTGGCAGCAGTTGTTTGATTTACTCTAAATCTAAGTTTGAAAGAAGTAGCATTACCAATAGTGGAGTTGAGATAAAATACCTCATGTCTAAAATAACTATCATCCATATTGGCTTCTAAAACGTTTGAGTTTCCACTCCAATAATTTGTTTTTACAAAATAACCCAACCAACTTGAAATACCTCCTCCGTATGTAGGGTCATAACCAGTAGGAGCAGTAACACCTCCAGTGAAAGTTAATGGTGCCCAACTACTCCACGTACCATTTTCCAATTTAGAGATTTGAATTTCACCAGCTCCATTAGGGTTTTGAAGCATAGGAATATGGTCAAACTCAACCCTTACCTTACAACCTGTATTTCTTGTATAAACAGGACTTTCTAACCAAACATCTGCGTCAGTGGCATTTTGTATTAAAATACTCTTAAAACCACTGTTTTTCAGAGCAGAGTTTGAAGTTACCTTTGCGGGTTTATTTGTGTTCCAACCTGCAGGAATGCCAGTTTCAAAATTTTCATAGGCAATTGTTGTAGGTTGTGCTAAAGTAGCAATACTACAAATTAAGAAACTTAAAAAAAGTAAACCTAACTTTCTCATAAAAATTATCTTTTATTTAATTAATATCATTTTAATGTATTTATAAGATATTCACCTGATTAAAAAATAATTAGGCAAAAAAATCTTTCTTTTGCAACTTACAAATATACATATTTATACAATATCTGCCAAACATTATAACAACTAAAATAACAAAAAAGTAAACAACTTGAGAAAAAAATATTAAATTTGCAAAGTCAAATCATCCATAACTAACAAATTATTAAAAGGATAAATGATATGAGAAAAAATATTTTTTTATTTACAATAAGCATAATAGCACTATTAAGCACCAATCTTTATGCTCAATCACCAGATGAAAGTTGTCAAATTATTGAATCGGAAATAAAGGGAGAAATTTATACAAATTTTTCTGTAAACTCCAATGGATATTTGACCTATGTTTGGAAAGATAAGAAAAGTAATTCCGAAACATTTATGACCATTGACTTGACCAAAATAACCGTCAGCAAAGACGTTTCATCAAGAGGATACAGAGTTTTCCTTAACTGTATTGATGGTTTAGACTGCATAAATGAAAGAGGAAAATTAGGTAAAGACGAAACCTATTATGCCGATTTCTCCAAAACCTATCTTCCAGCAAGAGACGAAAAAGGAATGGTAACAATTTATAATCAGATGCTATTTCTTTTGAAATTAGGAAATGCTAATAGATAGATTTTAAGTAGATTACCTAATCTTAACTTATATAAAAATAAACTAAGCTTTTTTGAAAATATCTAAAGCTTTTTTTAAGACTTTACATCCATAGCCTCACGCAATCCTGAGCCTAAAAGAATAAAGGCTAAAACCAATATCATAATGGCAAGACCTGGAATAATTGCCATATAAGGTGCATCAAGGATAATATACCCATAGTTTTCCTTAATCATAGTACCCCACGAAGGCATTGGAGGTTGAACGCCTATTCCCAAAAAACTCAACCCAGCCTCTTGCAAAATAGCTGTTGCAAAATTAGATGCTGTTATAACAGTAGTAGCACCAACCACATTGGGCAAAATATGTTTTATAATAATCCTTGAATCCTTAAAGCCTAATGCCCTTCCTGCCTCCACAAACTCCTTCTCTTTCAAGGAAAGTATCTGTCCTCTCACAACCCTTGCAACATCAACCCACATTGTCAGCCCAACAGCCACAAAAACCTGCCAAAACCCCTTTCCAAGAGCAAAGGTTATGGCAATAACGAGCAAAATGGTAGGTATAGACCATACAACATTTATAAGCCACATTATTAAATTATCAACCCATTTGCCATAATATGCAGCAATTGCTCCCAAGCTAACACCAATCAAAAGAGAAATAATTATAGATATTACCCCAACCGATAGACTAACCCTTGAACCTATCATAAGTTGAGAAAGCATATCCCTGCCATAACGGTCTGTGCCTAAATAATATGTCCTTGATTTAATTTCATATTTGGCAGATGTTTTTTTTAAGGCAATAACCTCACCATTATTTATCGTTTCACCTGTATATGTCTCACAAAATAAGCTATCGCCCTTTTCCCAATGTTTGTAAATAGGAATAGAGGTATATGGATTTTTTGTTCCAAAGGCAAGATGTTTGAAGAAATTAGTTTTAGGAGGGTTTGGAGTGTTGTAAATCCTTAGAAAATCCACCTTAAAGCCAGGTTTCTTTGCAGCAATTTCCAAATATTGTTGATTGGCAAAAGGAGTTTGGTCAGGAGTTATGGTATAGCCTAAGATAGCAATAAGAGCAAAGAACCCAATAATAAACAAACTTAGCATAGCCATTTTGTTTCTCTTGAGCTTTTTCCAAACTTCCGAATTGACAGAAGAGTATTTAATATCTTTGCTTTTTCGCCACTTAAACAACATTTTGTCCTATTTGTTAATGCTCATAAAGGCAAGAGCATAGAGTTTTATTTGCTTAACCATAGCTAAAAGACCATTGCTCCTTGTAGGAGAAAGATGAGTAGAAAGTCCAATCTTCTCAATAAAAAACACCTCACTCTCATACACATCTTTTGGAGTTTGATTGTTGAAAACTCGTAAAAGCAAGGTAATTATTCCTTTCGTTATCACAGCATCAGAATCAGCCTTTATGCTCATTTTCCCATCAATAAGCTCTGCACTAACCCACACTCTTGACTGACAACCCTTAATAAGATTTCCCTCCACCTTGTCCTTAGGGTCAATAATAGGGCAATCTCTTCCCAGCTCAATCAAGTAGTTATATTTATCCATCCAGTCTTCAAAAATTGAAAACTCTTCTATTATTTGATTTTGTATTTGCTCTATTGTCATAAAATTATTTTTTTAATTTAAGAAGTTCATCTATGTATTCTCTTGTATTTGATAGTCTTGGAACTTTATGTTGTCCTCCCAACTTACCTCTACCTTTTAGCCAAATATAGAATGAACCTTTTGGAAGATAGTTTATTTTTGGTTTTTGAAGTATTAGGTTCTTATATCTCTTTGCCTCATAGTCAGAATTAAGTTCTTGTAAGGAAGTATCTAATATCTCTTCAAACTTCTCAAAATTATTTGGCTCTTTCTCAAACTCAATAACCCATTCGTGATACCTCACATCTCCATCCATAAATGGTCCAGCAGAATATTCGTTCATAATAGCATCGGTAGCCTTGCAAGCAATATCCAAAGCACGATTGGAATTATCAGCAATCAATTCCTCACCAGAAAGATTAATGTAGTTCTTTGTCCTTCCAGTAATCTTAAAGCGATAAGGCTTTGTTTGGGTAAACATAATAGTATCTCCAATCATATACCTCCACAAACCACCATTGGTAGAAATAACCATAGCATAGTTTTTATTCTTTTCCACCATTGAAAGATTTATTATTTTTGGATTTTCCTTTTCCAATTCTTCAAAAGGTATAAACTCGTAGTAAATACCATAGTCCAAAAGCAATAAAAGAGAGTCCATAACCGTACTATCTTGAAGCCCAAAGAAACCTTCTGATGCGTTGTATGTCTCCATATAGTTTGTGTTAGGAGGAAGAATAGCTCTAAATTGTGAAGCATAAGGAGCAAAGCTCACTCCACCATGAAAATACACCTCCAAATTAGGCCACACCTCACAAAGATTCTTTCCTGTGTGTTCCATAACACCTTTAAGTAAAACCAACATCCAAGAAGGTACACCAGAAAGAGAAACCACATTGCTTAAAGAAACATCTTTAATCATCTTCTCCAATTTTGATTCCCATTCCGACATAAGAGCAATTTCTTTCTTAGGAGTACGGAAAAACTCTGCCCAATAAGGAAGATTATCTATCAAAATAGCAGATACATCGCCAATAAAAATATCATTCTTATACTCATTCTCCTGCTCCGAACCACCAAGAGCTAATGACGTTCCAGAAAAAATATTGCTGTCAGGGTGATTATTTATATATAAAGCCAACATATCTTTTCCACCCTTATAATGACACTCCTGCAAACTCTCTTCACTAACAGGAATAAACTTACTTTTGTTTGAAGTTGTGCCAGAAGACTTGGAAAACCACTTAATATTACCACTCCAAAGCACATTAGGTTCTCCCTTACGTATCCTGTCAAAAAAAGGCAGTAAGCTATTATAATCATTTAGAGGCACCCTTTGATTGAATGTCTTCCAATTCTTTATTGTTTCATAATCATAAAACTTTCCCCAAACAGTGTTTTTGGAAGATTGTATAAGGTTATTAAAAACCTCTTCTTGAACCTCTACTGGATTCTGCATAAAGAACTCAATTTGAGGTATCCTTGTTTTGATTATCTTGCTGATTAACTTATTTACTATCATATTTAGTAGGTTATTTAGGTGCTCTTTTCAATAAGTATAAACCTATAAAAGAGAAAAATATTATTGGAATAAAAACAGAAATTATTGGAGGAAGGTTTCCTTTTATTGAAAACACAGAAGTAACCTTCATCATCATAATAAAAATAAAAGCTAAGGTAATACCAGCAGCCAAATGCATACCCGTACCTCCTCTTGTTTTGCGAGAAGACAAAGAAACCCCAATCAATGTCAAAACAATGTAGGCAAGAGGATTTATAAGCCTTTGATATTTTTCAATTAAGTAATTATTAATATCTTTAGACCCTCTCTTTGTCTCACTTTCAATAAAATCATTTAACTCCGAAAAAGTCATAGTTTCCACCTTTGCAGTATTGATATTAAACTCCTCAGGCTTCATACCCAAATCCATAATAGTAGTATCTCCCACAATCAAATTCTCCTTCAACCCATCAAATGTCCTAATAGAATAGTTAACTAATGTCCAATTCCTATTAATAGAATCATAGATAATATTTTGAGCAGATATTTTCTTAGCCATAATCTTATCCTTATATATCTCTTGAGTAAAACGATAGCCTATATCTTTAACATTGTTGAAGTTTTGAACATAAACCTGAGTATTAGGATTGGTTTGAATATGTATGTTGAAATTAGAGTTTCTGTAAGGATTACGCCAATAAACTTTTTCAAACTCAATACGAGGCTTATTAACCTGAGGGATAAGGAAATTAGTCATATAAATATTGAGTATAGCAACCAATATGGAAGAAATAATAAAAGGCCTTATAAACCTCTTAAAACTAATGCCAGAACTCAAAATAGCAATAATTTCTGTCCTTGCAGCCATTCTTGAAGAAAGAAAAATAACAGCAATGAAAAAGAACAAATGCCCAAAAAGATTAACAAAATAAGGAATGAAATTAAGATAATAAACAAATATTATATCCTTCATAGGAGCCTGTCTTTCCAAAAAGTCGTCAAGCTTTTCAGAAATATCAAACACTATGACAATCATAATGATTAGAGCAATAGCTAAAAAGAAAGTAGCTAAGAGTTGTTTTATAATATACTTATCAATTTTCTTTATCATAAAAAACTACAACCTATTTGAAACCTTTTCAACCATTTCCTTCTTCCAACTCAAAAAATCTCCTTCAATAATATGTCTCCTTGCTTCTCCAACCAACCAAAGATAAAAACTAAGATTATGAATAGTAGCAATTTGAAGAGCCAAAATCTCTTTAGACACAAACAAATGTCTAAGATAAGCCTTAGAGTAAAGAGTATCAACATAGCTAATACCCATAGGGTCAATAGGGGAGAAGTCATCTTTCCATTTCTCATTCTTCATATTCATTATACCTTCAGAAGTAAACAACATACCATTTCTCCCATTTCTTGAAGGCATAACACAATCAAACATATCCACCCCCAAAGCAATACACTCCAACAAATTGGCAGGAGTACCAACCCCCATCAAATAACGAGGCTTGTCCTTTGGCAAAATAGAACAACAAAAATCAGTCAGCTCATACATATCCTCAATAGGCTCTCCCACCGATAGCCCACCAATAGCATTCCCCTTACAATCTTGCTCCATAACTCTTTCGCAGCTTTCCTTTCTAAGGTCCTTATAAACCGAACCTTGAACAATAGGGAAAAGAGTTTGAGGATAACCATAGGAGCATTCTGTTTCATTAAACCTTTTTATGCACCTATCCAACCAAATATCAGTCAGCAAAAGAGATTTCTTAGCATAAGAATAATCACAAGGATAAGGAGTACACTCATCAAAAGCCATAATAATATCCGCACCAATCATTCTTTGAATATCCATAACCCTTTCAGGAGTAAAAATATGCTTACTCCCGTCAATATGAGAACGAAATACAACACCCTCCTCACTAATCTTTCTGTTTTGAGCCAAAGAATAAACCTGATAGCCACCACTATCGGTAAGCATAGGCCTATTCCAAGCATTAAAACGTTGAATACCTCCAGCCTCTTTTATTATTTCCACACCTGGACGAAGATACAAATGATAAGTGTTCCCCAAAATAATTTGAGCCTTAATATCTTCTTTTAATTCTCTCACATGAACAGCCTTCACACTCCCAACCGTACCCACAGGCATAAAAATAGGAGTAAGAATCTCACCATGAAAAGTTTTTATTGTACCAGCACGAGCCTTACAATCCCTTGAAATAGCGTCAATAGTAAATTCCATTAATAGTTATCAACAAAAAATGTTTAGAAATATTTTGACAAAATTAATATTAAAATGTGAATTTTTGATACTTTTGTTTGTTTTTATATCAAATTAGGACATGGATTTTTTAGAATATCAGTTTAACACAATTGGTTTTTACATTGCTATAATAGCAGGAATATTACTTCTTTTTCAAATCCTCTACTACCTTATAGTTTATGGACGTATAGCCTTTTACAAAGAAGAAAAAACCAAAACAGAAAAAGACTATTTCCCTTCAGTTTCGGTTGTAATGTATGTAAAAAATGACGCTTACAACTTGGAAAAGAAGCTTCCAATGATATTAGAGCAAGAATACCCCAATTTTGAAGTAGTTATTGTTAATGATGCCTCAAAGGACGAAACAGAATACGTTTTAAGAGTCCTACAAGAAATATATCCCAACCTCAATGTAGTTAATCTATATGAAAACGTAAACGGAGCCTTAGGCAAAAAATACCCACTATCCTTAGGAATAAAATCAGCAAAGAACGACATTATCCTCCTTACCGAATCGGACACAAAACCAAAAGACTATAACTGGATAACAACCATGGTCAAAGGCTTTAGGGAAGGCAAAGAAATAGTCTTGGGCTTTACCAATTTTGAACATAGGCCAACCTTTCTCAATACCCTAATGCACTACGAAAACCAAACCATAGCCCTTAACTCCTTAGGCAATGCAATACTTGGCAATCCTTTTATGGGACAAGGACGCAACTTAGCCTACACCAAAGAACTCTTTTTCCGTACAGGAGGCTTCATATCACAATACAATGTCTCCGTTGGAGAAGACGACCTATTTATCAATAAAAACGCCAACTCCCACAACACAGCAGTAATCCTAAGCCCCGACTCCATAAACAAATGCTCCCCAAAAGACAGAAAAGGCGAGTGGATAATCCAAAAAAAGAAACGCCTCAAATCCATAAAACACTTCAAACTACAAGACCAAATCACCTATTCCCTAATGCCACTCACCACATTATTGATATATACTTTAATGATATTAAGCATAATTTATCTCTTCCCATGGCAATACCTTGTAGGAGCATTAATCCTCAAATACACATTACAAATCATAGTATATTATAAGTCTTCAAACCGTTTAGGAACAAAACAAGTAGCCTTTATTTCTCCACTATTGGAAATCTTATTTTTACCAATTGATACTATAATCAGAATTTCAACGTTATTTACAAAAAAGGACTAAATGGATATATCACCAGTAAACCTAACAGAGAAAGCGTTAAGAGACTATAGGCTTGTATGTTTAGCACGAGACCATGGCGATCAAAAAGCTTATGCAGATTTGATGTATGCCTATCGTGAGCCTATATATTATATGCTTTTGAAGATGACAGGCTCATCAACGGATGCTGACGATTTAACCATAGAAACCTTTGGCAAGGCATTCAAATCACTTGCACAATACACACCCGAATATGCCTTTTCCACATGGCTTTTCCGAATAGCAACAAACAACTGCATAGACTTTATACGTAAGAAAAGAGCCAAATTAGTATCCATAGACAATATTTACACCAATATTGACGGAGAATATATAGGTATGGATATAGCATCAGAAAACCTAGACCCAGAAGAGAAGATAATAGAAAAGCAAAAAATCAATATGATGCGTGAGATAGTAAGCAAACTCAAGCCCCACTATCGCACACTAATAGAATTGCGTTATTTCAACGAACTCTCCTATGAAGAAATAGCAGAAGAGCTCAACCTACCACTTGGCACCGTCAAAGCCAAACTCTTTAGAGCAAGAGACCTTCTCTACAACATATATAAAGAATCAGAAGATAAGATTTAATATTATTATGACAAAAAGCAGACTAACACCAAATTGGATTAATAATTTGGAAGAGGGAGAGGTATTTGTTTTTGGCAGTAACCTTCAAGGCTATCACTTAGCAGGAGCAGCCAAGATGGCATTGAAATGGGGAGCAGTTATGGGAGAAGGAGTAGGACTACAAGGGCAGACCTATGCCATTCCAACCATGCAAGGAGGAGTAGAGACCATTAAGCCCTATGTTGATGACTTTATAGAATTTGCCAAGAAAAACTCCAATCTAAAATTTTTAGTTACAGAAATAGGCTGTGGAATAGCAGGCTTTAAGGCAAAAGACATAGCACCACTATTCCAAAAAGCCATAAAAGAAGATATAAAAAACATATACCTCCCACAAAGTTTTATAATAGAGATAACAAATAACTAAAATAAGACATATAGATTTCTTTTCAATATCACATTGAAATTCAAAAAATATTTATAACTTTGATGCTTGAAACTAATTATAAATAATGTCAAATATAAAGAAGCAGGCTAAACCATTTGTAAAATGGGTAGGAGGGAAAGGACAACTCCTATCTCAAATAGACAATGCTCTTCCAAATAGGCTTTTTAGGGGAAAAGATATAACTTATATAGAGCCTTTTGTTGGAGGTGGTGCTATGCTATTCTATATACTTGAAAAGTTTGAAAACATTAAGAAAGCCGTAATTAATGATATAAATAAAGACTTAATAGTTGCCTATAAGACGGTTAGAGATAATCCAAACAAACTAATCAATAGATTAAAAGAGATAGAGTTAGAGTATTTGTCTTTGAGTGAAGAAAGAAGAAAAGAATACTTTTTAGAAAAAAGAGACTTATACAATACTAAATTATTGCCTGAAATAGAAAATACATCATTATTTATCTTTCTAAATAGAACATGTTTTAATGGTTTATATAGAGTAAATAGTAAAGGCTTATTCAATGTTCCTTTTGGTAAATACACTAATCCAAAAATTTGTGATGAGGTTACCATATTAAATGATAGTAGATTACTTCAAAAAGTAGAGATACTTAATTCTGATTTTGAAAAAACAATTAATTACATTGGTAAAAATACTTTCTTCTATATTGATCCTCCTTATAGACCTTTAAACATAACATCAAGTTTTAACTCCTATTCTAAAGAATCATTTAATGATGATGAACAAATTAGACTAAAAAAGTTTTGCGACAAAATAACACAAGAGGGTTGTTTTCTATTGCTTAGTAATTCAGACTCTAAGAATACAAGCCCTTTAAATGATTTTTTCGGAGATTTATATCACAAGTATAAAATTGAAAGAGTTTGGGCTTCTCGTTCAGTCAATTCCAACTCTCAAAAAAGAGGTAAGCTAACTGAATTGTTGATTTCAAATTTTAATAATGATAAGCTAATAGATGTAGGGGATTATCAATTTGTTGCAGAAAATCAAGTATATAAATATGCTAATATATAAGTAAGTATGAAAAAAAACATTTATCAACATAATATAGATTTAGAAAAAATAGAAATAAAGAACTCTAATAGAGACGATTTTAGAAATAAATTAATTGAATTACCATATAGAGGTTATGAAGTAGAACTTTTACCTAATGGCAGGAAAATTGTCATAACAAAACCTGGAGGTAAATCAGAATATGGAAGACCTAAAAAAGAGGATTTTTTAGTTTTTATTTATAATCCAGATAATAATAATTTATGGCAGATTTCTCATAAGCAAATATTTGAAGATATAAAGCAAAAAAGTCTTGAAGATAAACCCAAAACAATTCAGTTTATAGATTTATTAGAAAGAGTGCTAAAAGGAGAAGAGCCAAATGATTTTATTGATAAAATTTTAGAATTAGAGTTTGAAAGCGGAGAAACCCCAGAAACAATAATAAAAGTTTATAAATGGATTTGGGGACAAGAAGATGTAAATTATCCTAATGGAGAAGGACGTTATATGTCTTGGGCGGCTATTGATGACTTGAGAAAAAACTTAAAATAATTACCATTCTAAAAACAATCAAAAAACCCCATGCTGTTTAATTCCATAAAAGATAGTGAGTATATAGATTTCGCTAAGGAGGTTTATTGCTCTTCTTTCCCTAAGGATGAAAGGAGGGACTTTGACTTGGCTATGGATATGGTAAAAAATAAAGACTTTGATTTCTTTGTTATCCTCTCCAACAATGAGACTAAGCCAATAGGTATAATAAGCCTTTGGGAGTTTGATAGCTTTGTTTTTATGGAACATTTCGCCATTGATAAACCTTTTAGAAATAAACACTACGGCACTAAGGCAATAAGTCATATCTTAGAAAAATACCCTAAACCCTTTATTATAGAAGTAGAACCCCCAACAGATGCGGAGGCTCTAAAAAGAATAAACTTCTATAAACATCTTGGCTTTAACCTTCTTGACTATAACTATACCCAACCTCCCTATTCCAAAACTCAAAAACCCCTACCCATGAAACTTATGGTAAGCGATAAACCTTTTGAAGAAATAGACAAGGCAGTTAGTCTAATCCACAAGAAAGTCTATAATAAAC